>NZ_JBHLSW010000001.1:0-141872 GCF_042434805.1 Brevundimonas balnearis
CGCCGCCGCCGCCGCCCGCGCCGCGTCGGTGATCTCGGCGCCCGCCAGCATCCGGGCGATCTCCTCCCGGCGGCGGGCGTCGTCCAGCGCGTCGACGGTCGTGGTGGTCACCCCGTCGGCGTCCGCCTTGCGGACCTTCCAGTGGGCGTGCCCGCGCGAGGCGACCTGGGGGCTGTGGGTCACCACCAGCACCTGCGCGCCCGACGCCAGGCGCTTCAGCCGTTCGCCCACGGCTTCCGCCACCGCGCCGCCCACGCCCTGGTCCACCTCGTCGAAGATCATAACCGGCTGGCGCTGTCCCTCGCGGCTGGCCAGGGCCGCCTTCATGGCCAGGGCGAAGCGCGCCAGCTCGCCGCCCGACGCTATGGCGTCCAGCGGGCCGAAGTCGGTACCGGCGTTCGTGGCCGCCTCGAACCGCGCCGTCTCGCGGCCCTGCGGCCCGCGCCGGTCCTCGGCCACCGGCTCCAGCCGCACCCGGAACCGCGCCCGGTCCAGCTTCAGCGGCCCCAGTTCGCCCATCACCGCCGCCGCCAGGCGCTCGCCGGCCGCCTCCCGCGCCGAGGTCAGCAGCGACGCGACCGCGTCATAGGCCTCGCGCGCCTGCACCGCCTCGCGCTCGGCCGCGACCAGGGCGTCGGCCCCGTCCTCGATCAGCCGCAGCTGCTCGCGGAACCGCGCCCGTAGCGTCGGCAGATGCTCGACCGTGCTGTTCAGCTTGCGCGCCGCGGCCCGCAGCGCGAACAGCCGCTCCTCGGCCTTGTCCAGCCGTCCGGGCTCGAACTCGAAGGCGTCGGCCGCGGCGTCCACCGCGGCCACGGCCTCGGTCGCCTCGACCAGCGTCCGGTCGATCGCCTCCGCCGCCGAGGCTAGCCGCGCCAGGACCGGATGGTCCGGCTCGACCCCCGCCTGCCCTGCCCGCTGCCGCGCATGCTCAACGGCCCTGAGCGCCGCCGCCAGCCGCTGGCTCAACTTGTCGCCGCCCAGGCTGTCCCGCGCCGAGGCCAGGTCCGCCAGCGCCTTCTCCGCCGCCCCCAGCACGGCGCGCTCTCCGGCGAGCTCCGTCTCCTCGTCCGGGCGCGGGTCCAGCGCGTCCAGCTCCGCCAGGTTCAGGCTCAGCTCCTCGGCCCGCGCCGCCGCGTCGCGCGCATCGGCCCGCAACGCCTCCAGCCTCGCCTCGGCGGCCTTCAGCGCCTCGGCCTGCGCCGCCACGGCCGCCAGGTGGCTCTCGTGGCCGCCGTAGGCGTCCAGCAGGGCGCGATGGGTCTTCCAGTCCAGCAGGCCGACGGTCTCGTGCTGGCCGTGCACCTCGACCAGCCGGGCGCCGATCTCGCGCAGCACGCCGACGCCGATGGGCTGGTCGTTGACGAAGGCCCGGCTGCGCCCGTCGGCCCCCAGCACGCGTCGCAGGATCAGCGGCTCGCCGGCCTGCACCTCCAGTCCCCGCTCGACCAGCAGGGCCGCGAGGTCCGCGTCGTCCACGGCCGAGAACTCTGCGGCGGCGACCGCCTGCCGGGCGCCCGCGCGCACCAGCCCGGCCTCGGCCCGGCCGCCGAGCGCCAGACCCAGCGCGTCCAGGATGATCGACTTGCCCGCCCCGGTCTCGCCGGTCAGCACGGTGAGGCCCGCCGCGACCTCGAGGTCCAGCGCGTCGACCAGCACCACGTCGCGGATGGACAGGCTCGTCAGCATGGCGGCGGTCTAGCCGGATTCGGGCTCAGGCGGCGCGCCTCAGCCGGGGATGATTCGCCTCAGCCAGCTCTCGCGCTCGCCTTCGGGCTCCACGTCCGGGCGGGCGCCCTCGTTCGTCAGCAGCACATAGGCGTCCTGGTACCAGCGGCTGCCCGGATAGTTGAACCCCAGGACCGCGCCGTTGCGCGTCGCCTCGTCCTTCAGCCCGAGCTGCAGATAGACCTCGACCAGCCGATATAGCGCCTCGGCCGTGTGCGACGTGCGCTGGAAGTCCGGATTGTCGATCACGGCCTTGTAGCGGTTCGCCGCGGCCAGCAGCTGATTGTCCCGCTGATAGTAGCGGCCGATCTCCATCTCCTTGCCCGCCAGCTGGTCGTTGACCATGTCGATCTTGACCAGGGCGTCTCGGGCGTAGGGCGAGTCCGGGTACCGGCGCGCCACGTCCCTCAATCCAGCGAGCGCGTTCTGGGCGTAGGCTTGGTCGCGGCCCACGTCCACGATCTGCTCGAAGTTGCAAACCGCGCGCATGTAGAAGGCGTAGGCGGCCGAGGGGCTGCCCGGGAACAGCTGGATGAACCGGTCCGCCGCCGCGATGGCGTCGGTGTAGTCCCCGGCTTCATAGTGGGCGTGGACCTGCATCAGGATCGCCCGTCGCGCCCACTCCGAATAGGGGTGCTGGCGTTCGACCTCCTGGAAGTAGTCGACCGCGTCGCGCCAGCGGCGCTGCTCCAGCCGCTGATAGCCGGTGTTGTAAAGCGCCTCCACGGGGCGCTCCTCATAGGCCAGGCGCGGACGGTCGGCGCGACCGGCGCAGGCCGACAGCGTCAATGCGGCGAGCGCGACGCAGGCGGCGACCTGAACGGGCCGACGCGCGGCGGCGGATTTTTGCGGCAGGAGCGGCAAGGCGACCTCATTACGCGGAGCAGCGATCAGCGCTGTCTAGCACCGGCCCGGCGTCGCCGCCAACGCGGCATGCGCCCTTGATGCGCGCCTTCGCGCTGCGGTAAGGCGCGCCAACCATTGAAGTCCCGATGAGGGCGAAAGGATGACGCGGCCATGAAGCTCCTGTCCGGCAACGCCAACCGAACGCTCGCCCTGGCCATCGCGGACCACCTCGACATGCCCCTGACGCGCGCCCAGGTGAAGCGCTTCGCCGACAACGAGGTCTTCGCCGTGATCGAGGAGAACGTCCGCGGCGAGGACGTCTTCATCATCCAGTCGACCAGCTATCCGGCCAACGACAACCTGATGGAGCTGCTGATCATCACCGACGCCCTGGTGCGCGCCTCGGCCAAGCGGATCACGGCGGTCATGCCCTACTTCGGGTATGCGCGACAGGACCGGAAGACCGGCGGCCGCACCCCGATCTCGGCCAAGCTGGTCGCCAACCTCATCACCCGCGCGGGGGCCGACCGGGTGCTGACGATGGATCTGCACGCCGGGCAGATCCAGGGCTTCTTCGACATTCCCACAGACAACCTCGTCGCCACCCCGGTGCTCGCCCAGGACATCAAGGAACACTATCCGCGGGGCGACGACCTGATGATCGTCTCGCCGGACGTCGGCGGCGTCGTGCGCGCCCGCTCGCTGGCCAGCCGCCTGGACGCCGATCTGGCGATCGTCGACAAGCGCCGGCCCAAGGCCGGGGAGAGCGAGGTCATGAACATCATCGGCGACGTCGAGGGTCGCCGCTGCATCCTGTTCGACGACATCGTGGATTCGGGCGGCACCCTGGTGAACGCCGCCAAGGCCCTCATGGACCAGGGCGCGACCGAGGTCTCCGCCTACATCAGCCACGGAGTCCTGTCGGGTCCGGCGGTGCAACGCATCACCGACGGCCCGCTGAAGGAACTGGTCATCACCGACTCCATCGAACAGCCTCACGAAGTTCTGAACTGCGCGAAAATCCGTTCTGTTTCCGTCGCACCGCTCATCGGCGAGGCCATCCGTCGGATCGCAAACGAGGAATCGGTCTCCAAGCTGTTCGATTAACCGTCGGAAAAGACACAGAGCCGCTGTATAAAGCCGCTCAGTCCGATCGAGCACCGATCCTTCCGTTGTGAGTGGGGTTCATCCATGGCCTTGGCCTTTGTCCGGACGCCGCGCGCGACCGTCATCGCCCTGACCGCCGCCGCCGCCGTCCTGGCCGCCTGTTCGACGCCGGAACCGCCCGCCCCCGAGCCGGCGCCCGCGCCGCCGCCGCCGCCGCCGCCCGTGGCGCTGAACCAGGGCGTGGCCGACGCCGCCGCCATCTATGTCGCCTTCGTGCGCGAGATGGGCACGATCCAGCCCGGCGGCTTCCAGGACGCCGAAGCGATCCAGGCCTCCATCCGACGCGGCGCCGCCTACGATCCGGTGCAGCTGTCGCGCGGCATGATCGCCTACGGCGCCATCCTGGCGTTGCAGTCGGACGGCTTCGTCGCCGGCGTGCGGGAGTTCGCGGTCGATCCGGACCAGCGTCGCGACATCGTCAACCGCATCATCGAGAACCCCGCCTACGCCGCTCAACTGCCGGGCGCGGCCGACGCGGCCGGCCTGATCGCCGCCTCCATCGGCCGGCAGTCGGCCCAGCTCAGCGCGATCGGCATGGCCATCGAGGAGGACGCCTACACCATCCAGGAGCGGCAGGATCCGCGGCGACGCTGGGCGGTGCAGCACATCACGAACCGCGAGGAGCGCCTTGAGTCGGCCAAGGCCCTCTCGCTCCAGACCATGGCGCCGGCGACCGACGAATCGGCGCGGCTGCTGGCGGCGGCCCTGTCAGGAGAAGGCATGGCCGGCGCAGGCATCGCCGTGGAAGGCTCGGACCTGCCGCCGCCCTACACGCCGGCCGTGATCAACGCCCTGGCGATCGCCGCGCTCGCCGCGCTCGGGGCCGGGGGCGACGACTATCGCACCTACACCGAGGCGCTGTCGGTGGAGACCAACAGCGAGTTCTGCCTCAGCATGTCCAAGCTGATGCTGTTCCAGTGCCTGGCGGCTGCGCGCCCCAGCTATGAGGACATGTTCTGCCTGGGCCGGCACATCGTGCGCGACCTCTCGGCCTGCCAGGCCCAGAACACGGGCGGCGGGCTCGCGACGGCGCCCGTGATGACGGCCGAAGAGCCGACGGTCACGCCGGTGGCCGCGGAGGCGGCGGCGGCGTCCACCAACGCGGTGGCGTCCACGCCGGAGGAGTAAGCTCCCGTCTCGTCGGCCCGGTTGCGCGCCGGGGGCGAAGCGTGTAATAGCGCGCGCTCTTGATTTCAGGGGCAGAACCCCCCGCCGCGCGGGCCACGGTCCGGCGCGGCGGTTTCGTTGTTTGAGGCAGCCAGATGGCCGAGATCATCCTGAACGTCGACGTCCGCTCGGGCGTGGGCACCGGCGGCGCCCGCGCCGCCCGTCGCGCCGGCGCGGTGCCGGGCATCCTGTACGGCGGCGACAAGGCCCCCGTCGCGATCTCGGTGAATGAGAAGGACTTCAAGAAGTCGCTCTACACCGGCAAGCTGCTGGGCCACCTGGTGACCCTGAAGTACGGCGACGAGACCCAGCCGGTCATCGCCAAGGACGTGCAGTTCGACCCGGTGTCGGATCGCCCGGTGCACTTCGACCTGATGCGCGTCGACGAAACCGCCCCGGTCAAGATCGCCATCCCGGTCCACTTCAAGAACCTGGAAGACGCCCCGTTCAACCGTCAGGGCGGCTCGCTCGAGATCGTGCGCCACGACGTCGAGATCCTGGTGCGCGCCGACCGCATCCCCGAAGAACTGGTCGTCGATCTCGCCGAGCGTCAGATGGGCGACACCATCCGCATGTCTGACATCGCGCTGCCGGAAGGCGCGGCCCCGACCATCACCGACCGCGACTTCGTGATCGCGACCATCAAGGTCTCCTCCGCCGCCAAGGCCGAAGCCGCCGACGAGGCCGCCCAGGGCGACGGCGCCGCCGAGGACGCCGCCGAGGCCTGATAGGGCTTCGGAGGTCCAACAGATCAGCCCCGCCCGGCGCGCCGCGGCGGGGTTTTTCTTGTCCGGGGCCCCGGGCTTGGCCAGAAGGACGTCATGATCATCATCGCCGGCCTCGGCAATCCCGGGGCGAAGTACGAGAAGAACCGTCACAACATCGGCTTCATGGCCGCCGACGCCATCGCGCGGCGCTGGTCGTTCGGGGCCGAGCGGGCGAAGTTCCAGTCGGTGGTGTCGGAGGGCGAGGTTCCGACCGCCAAGGGCGCGGTCCGTGTGCTCCTGATGAAGCCCCAGACCTATATGAACGAGAGCGGCCGAGCGGTCGGCGAGGCGGCGCGCTTCTACAAGATCCCGCCGTCGGACGTGATCGTGTTCCACGACGAGATCGACCTGGCCCCGGGCCGCTTCCGCATGAAGCTGGGCGGCGGCGCGGCCGGCCAGAACGGCGTCCGGTCCCTGATCAGCCAGCTGGGCCCCGATTTCCGTCGGGCGCGCCTGGGTGTGGGGCATCCCGGCGAGAAGCATCTGGTGCACGGCCATGTGCTGTCTGACTTTCACAAGGCGGACCAGCCGTGGGTGGAGGCGCTGCTGAACGCCTGCGCCGACGCCCTGCCGTTCGCGCTCGCGGGCGACGACGAGCGGTATCAGGCCGAGGTGCTGCGGCTCGCCCCCGCGCCCAAGTTCAGCCCCCGCCAGGCCGCGCGCGGCGAACTCTGATCACCGCGACCGCGTGACCGTTGCACGGCTCGGTCGGGTCGCGTAGCAGGAACCTGTGACCGTTCCGGCCAAGCCCGTTCCGATCCTGCGCGCGCTGGCGTTCCTCGCCGCGACCTTCGCGCTCGTGTTCGGCGCGCTGCTGCCGTCGGCGGTCGCCGCGTCAGCGCGTCACGATCGGCCCATCGTGCTGTGCTCGGCCGAAGGGCCGCGCACGATCCAGGTGGGCGCGAACGGCGAGCGGCGCGCTGAAGATCTGGCCGCGCTGAAGTGCGCCGCCTGCGTCATGGCGGCCGTCGCCGCCCTGCCCGCGCCGCCGCCGCCACAGCCCGCCCCGCCGATCAGGCCGCGGCCGGCGACCTTCGCCGTCTTGCGGCGCGTTGACCGCCTACCCCCTGCGCGCGCGCCGCCACGCCCGCCGTCGACCGCTCCACCCCACGCCTGAAGCCGAACCTCGCCGCGCGCGCCGCCTCGCCGACGCGCGCCTGACCGATTTCGACTTCAGGACACCTTCAAATGAACCTCCAAGCCTCCGCGGCGCCCCTGGCGCTGCTGCTCGCCGCCGCGAGCGTTCCCGCCCATGCCCAGACTCCGACGAGCCCCGCCGACGAGCGCGCCGTCACCACCGTGGACAGCATCATCGTCACCGGCCGTCGCGACCCCGAAGACCCGCCCGTCGTCGCCCAGGCGCGGGCCCGCCTGTCCCGCACGCCAGGGGCCGTCGCCGTCGTTTCGGCTGAGAGCCTTCAAAGCCGCTACGCCCCGAACATCGCCGACGTCCTGCGCGACGTGCCCGGCGTCTACGCCCAGAAGAAATGGGGCGGCGATGTCCGCATCGCCATCCGCGGCTCGGGCATCGGCAACGCCAACCACCTGCGCGGCCTATTCGTGTCGCAGGACGGGATCCCATTCAACGAGGCCGACGGCTTCGGCGACGTGCAGATGGTCGATCCCCTGCTGGCGCGCTACACCGAGGTCTACAAGGGCGGCAACGCCCTGCGCTTCGGCGGGGCCCTGCTGGGCGGGGCAGTGAACCTGGTGACGCCCAACGGACGCACCTCGCCCGACTCCGTCGTGATCCGCGCCGACTACGGCTCCTGGCGCACGGCGAGGCTGCACGCCGAGGTCGCGGGCGAACGCGGCGCCTGGGACGGCTTTCTCGGCGTCACCGGGGCGACGAGCGACGGCTGGCGTCAGAATTCCGAGGGGCAGCAGCAGTATGTCACCCTCAACCTCGGCCGGAGCTTCGGCGAGGACCGCGAGGCGCGCCTGATCATACAGGGCGCCTACATTCACCAGGACATCCCAGGGTCGCTGACACTGGACCAGGCCCTGAACACGCCGGTGACGGCCGCCCCCGCCAATGTCGCGAACGCCTACCAGCGGGACTACGCCTCTGTCCGCACCACCCTCTTGACGCGCTGGCGCCTGTCGCCCGCCCTGCTGTTCGAGGGTTCGGTCTACGGGACCTGGAAGGACCTGCACCATCCGATCTTCCAGGTCATCGACCAGCAGAGCCGCAACTACGGCGCCTTCGGCCGGCTGGACTGGGAAGGCTCGCTGTTCGGGCTGCGCGCGGACGCCTTCGGCGGGGCCTGGTATCGCTCGGGCGACCTCGACGCCCTGCAGTTCGTCAATGTTCGCGGCTCCAGCGGGGCCCCGACCGCCAAGGCCCGGCAGAACGCCCAGGCCCTGGACGTCTTCGCCGAGGGCCGCCTCTTCGCCACGGATCAGCTGGCGCTGGTGGCGGGCGGCGCCTGGGGCCGGGCGGAGCGGGACTACGAGCGCTTCGCGCTTCCCGGCGTCGCGGGGACATTCGCCCAAGCGCTCGGCGAGGATTATGAGTGGTTCGCGCCCCGGCTCGGCCTGCTTTGGGAGAACGAGGCCGGGGATCAGGCGTACGCGAACGCCACCCGTTCGGTGGAGCCGCCGAACTTCGGAGCCCTGTCGCCCACGGCGGCCGGGTTCACCCCTCTGGAGCCACAGGAGGCCTGGACCTATGAGGCGGGCTTGCGGGGGCGGCGAGGGCCCTTCACCTGGGACGCCACGATCTATCGCGCGGAGCTCGACAACGAGCTTCTGAACTTCGTCGTCAATCCGGCCCTGGGCGTTCCGGCGGCGACGTTCAACGCCGGACCCACGGTGCACCAGGGACTGGAGGCGGCGCTGGACTGGCGTTTCGCGGACCGCTGGCGGCTGCGGCAGACCTATACCTATTCGGACTTCTTCTTCGAAGGCGACCGGGTCTATGGCGACAACGACCTGCCGCTGATCCCGCCGCATCTGTACCGGGCTGAGCTGCGCTACAGCGATCCCTCGGGCTTCTTCATCGCGCCACAGGTCGAATGGACCCCGTCGGACACCTGGGTCGATTACGCCAACACGCTCGAGGCCCCGGGCTACACGGTCATGAACCTCAGTCTCGGATGGCGGTTGAATGCGAGGACGGACATCTTCGTCGACGCCCGCAACATCCTGGATGAGCGCTACGTCTCGAACTTCAACGCGGTGACGGACGCGCGCGTGGCCTCGACGTCCGTCTTCTGGCCCGGCGAAGGCGCGTCCGCATTCATCGGCGTGAGGCTCGCCCGCTGATGGCCCGGTTCAAGGACGTCATCCTGTCGGACGCCTATCGCGTCGTCTGGCGCTGGCATTTCTATTCGGGGCTTCTGGTCCTGCCCTTCCTCATGCTGCTGGCGCTGACCGGCGGCCTGTATCTGTTCAAGGCCGAGATCGACGACGCCGAGCGGCGGGGGATCGCCGCCGTCGCTGCTGGTCCTGAGCGTGTGCCGGCGGAGCGGTGGCTGACGGCGGCGCGGGAGGCCCTGCCCGGCGAACCCGTGGCGGTCCTCGTGCCGTCGCGGGCCGACCGGGCGGTGGAGGTCGCCATGCGGCCGCCCGAAGGTCCGGAGAGGACGGTCTTCATCGACCCCTACGACGGTGAGGTGCAGGGAACGGCCGGGCCGCCCCTGTCAGAGACCTTCAAGCGCATCCATAGCCTCTCGATCCTCGGCGGCTGGGCGAACATCCTGATCGAGATCGTGGCGGGCTGGGCGATGATCCTGGTCGCGACCGGGCTTTATCTGTGGTGGCCCCGCGCCCGGGGTGTCGGCGTCGTCAGCTTGACGGCGCGGGACCCCGCCCGACGGCCCTTCTGGAGGGACGTCCACGCGATCACCGGCGTCTTCGCGGGCGGCGTGATCTTCTTCCTGGCCTTCACCGGAATGCCGTGGTCGGCGGTCTGGGGAGATACGGTGCTTGGGGCGATGAGAACCGCCGGACTCGGACGCCCGCCGCCCCCGGTCGCCTCCAGCTGGGAGCATGCGGGTCACGAAGCTCCGCGCGGGGTCGGCTGGACCTTGCAGGGCGAAACCCTGGACGCCACGCCGGGCGCGGTCGATCTGGACGCCGCAGTGGCGCAGGCCGAAGCGCAGGGCCTGGCCAACCCCTATCGCATCACCCTGCCCTCCTCGCCCGGGCAGGCGGTGGTCCTGGCCCATCAGAACACCCGGGTCGAGGACGGCCGCACCCTCTATCTGGAGTCCGACGGGCGGCTGATCGGCGACATCCGCTTCGACCAGTACGGCTGGGGGGCGCGGGCCTTCGAATGGGGCGTCCTGACCCACCAGGGGACCCAGTACGGCCAGATCAACCGGTTGATCATGCTGACCGGCTGCATCGCCGTCTGGGTCCTCGGCGTCAGCGCCATGGTCATGTGGTGGAAGAGGCGGCCGAAGGGTCGCCTCGCCGCTCCCGTCGCGCCGCCCGGACCGCGCGCACGGGTCGCGGTGCTGGGAATCGTGCTGCCGCTGGCCATCCTCTATCCTCTGACGGGGCTGAGCCTCGTCGCCGCCGTTCTGATCGACCGCCTGTGGACCCGCCTGCGTCCGGCGGTCGCCCGATGAAGGACTTCACCATGAGAACGCTTCTGCTTTCCGCCTCCGCCGCCATGCTGCTCTCGGCGTGCGGGCAAGTCGGCCCGGAGGGCTCCGCCCCCACGACGGTGGAGGTCATCGACGCCGTCTGTCGCCCCGTTCCGGCTGGTCGGGACGTCACCGCCTGCTACCTGACGCTCACCGCCCGCGGTGACGACCGCCTCGTGGCCGTGTCCAGCCCCATCGCCGCCGACGCGCAGATCCACGAGATGACCACCGAAGACGGCATGATGCGGATGGGCGAGATGGCCGACGGGCTCCCTCTGCCAGCCGGTCGGTCCGTCGAGCTCCGTCCCGGCGGGTCCCACCTGATGTTGTTCGGCGTGGCGGGGCCGCTCCAAACCGGGGATGACGTGCCCCTGACCCTGACCTTCGAGGGAGCAGAGCCGCTGGAGGTGATCGCCCGAGCCGGGGAGCCTGCGGCCGCCGGCGGCGCCGCGCACTGAGCCTCTGGTCAAGCGTCGCCTTCGTCGGCACCTTCGCCTCGACAACGGAGGCGAAGATGGCGATGTCCCCGATCCTGGCGCTGGCGCTCGTGGCGGCTCAGACGCTCGACGACGGGCCTCGCTTCGACCTGTCCTGTCGCGAGTTCGCCGACGCCGGCATCCTGCGTGACCAGGAGGACCACTTGTTCTCGGTCGATCTGGAGGCGGCGACGGCGTGTCGGCGGGGCAATCCGCGATGCGCTCCGGTCGTGGACCACGGCCGCTGGCTGGAGCTGTCGTACCGTTTCTCCGCCGGAGAGGACGAGTGGGAGATGTTTCGGCTCTACGACCGTCAGACGGGGTGGCTGGATCAGGTCATCCGGAAGGTCGGCGATCACGGGCTCGACTACGGGGACGCGGTTTGCGAGGTGCGCCCGTGGACCGGCGTGGGAAGCCGACGCTGACAAGCCGCCTTCGACCGGCTAAAGCCCTGCGCTCCGAAGCAATCCCCAAAAAAGAGTCATGGCCCTGAAAGTCGCGATCGTCGGCCTGCCGAACGTCGGCAAGTCCACCCTGTTCAACGCCCTGACCAAGACGGCGGCGGCGCAGGCCGCCAACTATCCGTTCTGCACCATCGAGCCGAACACCGGCGACGTGGCGGTCCCGGAAGCCCGTCTGGACGTGCTGGCCGAGATCGCGGGGTCGAAGGAGATCATCCCCGCCCGCATCACCTTCGTGGACGTGGCCGGCCTGGTGCGCGGGGCGTCCAAGGGCGAGGGGCTGGGCAACCAGTTCCTGGCGAACATCCGGGACTGCGACGCCATCGCCTTCGTGGCCCGCTGCTTCATCGACGACGACATCACCCACGTCGAGGACCGCATCGATCCGATCGCCGACCTGGAGATCATCGAGACCGAGCTGATGCTGGCGGATCTCGAAAGCCTGGAGCGGCGCCGGGTACAGGTCGAGAAGCGCGCCAAGGGCGGCGACAAGGACAGCCAGCTTAACCTGAAGCTGATCGATCTGGCCCTGGCCCAGCTGAACGCCGGCAAGCCCGCGCGCCTGGCCGAGGTCGCCAAGGAGGACCGGAAGGCCTGGGACATGCTGCAGCTGCTGACCTCGCTGCCCGCCCTCTACGTGGCCAACGTCGAGGAGGCGTCGGCGGCCGAGGGCAACGACCTGTCCGCCAGGGTCGCCGAGCGCGCGCGCGCCGACGGCGCCGAGACCGTCGTCATCTCCGCCCAGATCGAGTCCGAGATCGCCGTGCTGGACGACGCCGAGCAGAAGGAGTTCCTCGAGACGCTCGGGCTCGAGGAGCCGGGGCTGAACCGACTGATCCGCGGGGCGTATCAGCTGCTGGGCCTACAGACCTACTTCACCGTGGGCCCGAAGGAGGCGCGCGCCTGGACCATCCCGGTGGGCGCCACCGCGCCGCAGGCGGCCGGGGTGATCCACACCGACTTCGAGAAAGGTTTCATCCGCGCTGAAACCGTCGCCTACGACGACTACGTCGCGCTGAAGGGCGAGGCGCGGGCGCGCGAGGCCGGCAAGCTGCGCGCCGAGGGCAAGAGCTACGTCGTCAAGGACGGCGACGTGATGCACTTCCTGTTCAGCTGATCGGCCTCAGCCCGGCGTCTCCGCCAGCGTGGTGCACTTGTTGAGCTGAACCGGGTCCCCGCCACGATCGAGATAGGTCAAGGTCATGACGTCGCCCCGCACGGCCATGCGGACACGTTCCTCGTTGACCTGCCCCTCGGCCTCGCAGCGCAGGCTGGCGTCGTAGGCGTCGTCCGCCTGGGCGATCGCGGTGATGTCGCAACTGTTCTCATAGCCCAGGAACCGGGTCGTCGTGATCTCGATGGGTCGGCCGTCGCCGCCCGGCGCGGCGCACCAGCGCACGTCCGCGGCCCAGCGTCCGACGAAGTTGGCGGGCCCGGCGCCGGGCAGCCCCTCCACCTTGGCGGGCGGCGGCGAGGCGACCTCGGGCGACGGGGCAGGCTCCGGACGCGGCGCCAGCGGATCGCCGCCTTGGTCGCAGGCGGTCAGGAGGCACGGGACGAGAAGGATCAGGCGGCGCATGGCCCCCTAACGCCTCGCGCGCGCCGGCGGTTCTCGATCAGCGGCGGGCGTCGTCCGTGCGCGCGCGGATCGCCCCGAACTCGCTGTTGGGCTTCCAGCCGGGCCAGCGCTCGCTGTTCGCGAGATCCCAGGCCAGGCGATACATCAGCGTCAGGGTCTCGACGCCCGACGAGAAGTCGAGCTCCGGCGACCATTCGTCGGCCGCGCGGTGGTAACGCTCGGCCCACATGGCCTCATAGGCCGGCTGGCCCACCGCCCTGCCGCCCTCGTCGTAGTCGACGCCGTGCCACGGCATAAGGGCCGGGACGCCGGCGACGGCGAACGGCAGGTGGTCGGAACGATAGTAGAAGCCCTGCTCCGGCTGGCCGTCGTCGGTCAGGTATCGACCCTCCGCCTCGGCGAGGCGCGCCAGGTCGTCCTCCAACTCGTTCTGGCCGAAGCCGAAGATCGGCAGGTCGCGGGTGGGCGGGGACAGGGGCAGCATGTCGATGTTGAGGTCCGCCACCGTCGTCTCGATCGGATACACCGGGTCGGCGGCGTAGGCCCACGCCCCGAGCAGGCCCATCTCCTCGGCCGCCATGTGGGCGAAGACGAAGCTGCGCTCGGCGGGCCCGGCGGCCTTCAGCTCGCGGGCCATCTCGACCAGGGCGACCGTGCCGGAGGCGTTGTCCCAGGCGCCGTTCCAGACATTGTCCTCGCCCTCGGGCACCTGCTGGCGGCCGTGATTGTTCAGGCCGACGTGGTCCCAGTGGGCGGAGAATATGATGGTCTCTTCGGGCCGCTCGGCGCCCGGGATGCGGGCGAGCAGATTGTGCGTCCGCAGCACATCGACGGACTCCTCCGCCGACGCCGTGAAGCGCACGCCCGTGAGCGGCGTCGCCCGGAAGTCGCCGCCCGCCTCGGCGGCCGCGATCAGGACCTCCATGTCCAGCGACGCCGCGCTGAACAGCGCCGCCGCGGCCGGCCGCAGCAGGTCCGCGGTGAATTCGACGTCGGCGCCGCCGGGCTGGAAGGTCCTCTGGGCGTCGGCGAAGCGGCCGCCGGCGAGCTGGGGCTGAAGCGTGATGACGCCCACGGCGCCGCGCGCGAAGGCGTCCCGAGCCTTCCACCATCCCGCGTTGTAGACGGTCGGGTACTCGCCGTTGAACAGATCGCCGTCGGGCTCGCCGGGAAGGAGCAGGACCACCTTTCCCCGGACGTCCGTGTCCTTGTAGTCGTCCCAGCCGCGTTCGGGCGCGACGATGCCGAACCCGGCGAACACCAGCTCGGCCCCCGCGACGTCGGCTCGCCCGTCATTCGTCGCCGCGCGCAGGTTCAGATCCTCGCCCTTGGCTAGGACGCGGGTCTGTCCGTCGGGTCCGGTCCAGGTCGCGGTGAAGTCGCGCACCGGCGTATAGCGGCGCAGATCGACCGGCTGCAGCCACTGGCCGTCAGGCCCGCCCGGCTCCAGGCCGATCGCCTCGTACTGCGCCTGCAGCCACTCCAGCGTCTTCCGCTCGCCCGGCGTGCCGGGGTAGCGGCCCTCGAAGCTGTCGTCGGAAATCTCCCGCACGCCGTCCGACAGGCGCTGCGCGGAGAACTCCTGGGCCTGGGCGGCCCCGGCGGCGGCGAGCAGCGCCACGGCGCAGACGGCGGAAAAACGACGGAACATGCGGGGCTTGCCTCTGGATCGGTTCAGCCGGAAGCCTAGATCGGCGCGCTCGCCCCGCACGTTAAGTTTTCGTCATCCTCCGACAGGTCAGTCCCGCTGCGCGGCCGAGGCTTCCCGGGCGACGCGGAACTCGGAGGTGGGGCGCCACTGCGGCCACTCGCGGCTGTTGGCCAGCTCCAGCCCGGCCCGGAAGTAGACCTCCAGATCCTCCAGCTGGCCCGACAGGTCCCAGTCGGCGGACCACTCGTCATCGGCCTGGTGGTAGCGATTGGCCGTATAGCTGTCGCGGCGGGCGATCCGGTCGGCGATGGGCTCGTCGCGGAAATCGCCGGCCCCGCGCATGTACGCCATCGGCACGCCGCGCTTCGCCAGCGGGAAGTGGTCCGAGCGGAAGTAGGTCCCGGCCGAGGGGTTGGCGTCCGGCACGATCCGACGGCCCTGCCCCTCCACCAGCGCCACTACGCGGTCGTCGAAGTCGGACTGGCCATAGCCCGTCACGCCCATGCCGGTGACCCGGCCATAGACGTTGGCGGCGTCCATGTTGAACCCGCCGACGGTGGTCTCCAGCGGATAGATCGGATTGGCGGCGTAGTACTCCGAGCCGAGAAGCCCGCTTTCCTCCGCCGTGAAGCCGATCAGCACGATCGACCGCTCGGGGCGGGGCGCGGCGGCGTAGGCGTGGGCGATCTCGATCAGGGCGGCGGTGCCCGACGCGTTGTCCACCGCGCCGTTGAAGATGGCGTCGCCGTTCGCGTCCGGCTCGCCGATGCCGATGTGGTCCCAGTGGGCGGTGTAGAGGATGGTCTCGTCCGGGTGCGTCGTTCCGGGCAGGCGCGCCAGGATGTTGTGGGTCTGGATGCGCGAGGTCTCCACGTCGAATCCCGCGTCCAGCGTCGCGCCGGGGATCGGCACCGGCTGGAAGTCCGCCGAGCGTGCGGCGACCTTGAGGGCCTCGAAATCGAGGCCGGCGCGCTCGAACAGCTGGACCGCCACATCACGCTGGATCCACGACTCCAGCGGCACGCGCTCGGCCTCCGCATTCTGGCGCACGATGTCGAACTGGGGTCCGGTCCAGGAGTTGGCCACCGTCGTCCAGCCATAGGAGGCGGGGGCGGTCTCATGAATGATCAGGACGCCGGCCGCGCCCTGCCGCGCGGCTTCCTCGTATTTGTAGGTCCAGCGGCCGTAGTAGGTCATGGCGCGGCCGCCGAAGGTGTCCAGCTCCGGCGCCTCGAAGTCGGCGTCGTTGACCAGGACCACGAGGATTTTCCCGCTCAGGTCCTGGCCCTTGAAATCGTCCCAGTTCCTTTCCGGCGCGCGGATGCCGTAACCGACGAAGACCAGCTCGGCGTCCTGAAGCTCGACCCTCTCACCCGGGCGCCGGGTCGAGATCACCGTCTCCTGCCCCTGGCGCAGCGGCAGGCTCCAGTCGCCGACGCTGAGGGTGGCCGTCGGGTTCGATACGGCGAACCGGGTCAGCTCGACCGGCTGGGTCCAGCCGCCGTCGACGCCGCCCGGCTCGAAGCCGGCCGCCGCGAACCGTTCGCTCATGAAGGCGATGACCTTGTCCTCCGCGGGCGTGCCGATGCCCCGCCCCTCGAACGAGTCGTCCGACAGCTCTCGGATGTTGTTCGTCAGGCGCTCGGCGTCGAACGCGGACTGGGCCAGCGCGGGGCCGGAGACCGTCATCAGGGCGGCGGCGATCAGGGACAAGCGGCGAACGGCCAGACGCATGCGGCGGACTCCTCGGTGAATTCTTGCCGGCGGGACCCTAGAAGGCCATGTCCGTCGTGTCGATGCGGCGCCGCGCTCAGGCCTTGTTCATGGTTGAGCATGAAGGTTGTGGAGAGGGAGATTCGCATGACCATCCGCATCCGAACCGTATCGATCGCCGCCGGTGCGGTTCTCGGCAGCCTGCTGCTTCAGGGCTGCGTCGTCGGCGCCGCGGTCGGCGCGGCCGGGGCCGTGGTCGGCGGCGCGGCCAAGGCCACTGGGGCCGTGGTCGGCGCGGGCGTGGACGCCGTCACCACCTCGGACGAGGAGACCCGCGCCCGCCGCGAACGCGAGCAGCGCGAGTGGGAACGCGAACAGCGCCGCTGCGAGCAGCGTCAGCGCCAGGGGCGCGACTGCTAGAGCCGTTTCTCCATCGCGTAGTTGTGGATGGGCGTGCCCTCCACTTCGAAGTCGCGGCGCGCGAACACGGCGTATCCACGCTTCAGGAGCGCCCGCCGCGCCGCCTCGCTGGCTTCCACGAACAAGCGCCGCAGACCAGCGGCGCGCGCTTCCGCCTCCAGCCGGTCAAGGAGCGCCCCCGCGACGCCGCGCCCCTTCGCCTGCGGGTGGACGTAGAGGAAGTCGATATGGCCGTCGGGCTCCAGGTCCGTGAACCCGACGACGCGGTCCTGAGGATCGATGGCGACCCAGGCCTTTCGGCCATCGGCCATGCGCGCCCGCAGTCGGTCGGCGTCCGGGCCCTGGTCTCGCCAGGCCCGGACCTGGGCCGGGCTGTAGTCGAGGGCGCCGGTGACCTCGACGGCGGCGCGATAGACCGCCGCCATCTGACCCTCATCCCCAACCCGGTAGGCTCCGACCCTCACAGACTCAGCACGCAACGCTCGTGGATCGTCGGGCGCGCCACCTCGATCCGGCACAGGCCGGGCCAGTCGCCCTTCAACTGCTCGGCGAACCAGAGGCACAGGTTTTCGAGGCTGGGCAGCTCCAGACCGGCGTGCTCGTTCAGCATGCCGTGATCCAGGCGCCCGGCCGCGGCCTTCAGGTCCCGCTCCAGCGCCCCCAGGTCCGCCACCCAGCCGTGCTCGGGGTCCAGCGCCTCGGCCCGCACCGTGGCGGCCACGGTGAAGGAATGGCCGTGGATGCGGCGATAGATGCTTCCCTCGGGCTCGTTCGGGAAGTGATGGGCGGCGTCGAACGTCGCCTGTTTGGTGATCTCGAAGGTGGGCATCATCGCACGCCGATGTACTTGTGGGTCTGGACGCTGAGGCGCCATCTGGGGTGGGCGAGGCAGTAGTCGATCGCCGCCGCCATGTTCTCGCGCTGGGCGGGGCCGTCCATCGGCTGCAGCCAGAAACGTTCGAAGCTCAGCCCCTCGAACCGATCCGGCAGGGCGAGCGCCTGCGGATAGACCAGCTTCAGCTCCTGTCCGGACGTCTGCACCACCGGGGCGTCGGCCTTCGGGCTGACGCAGATCCAGTCAATCCCGTCGGGCGCGGCGATCGTGCCGTTGGTCTCCACCGCGATCTCGAACCCCCTCGCCTTCAACGCGGCGATCAGGGCGGCGTCCAGCTGCAGGAGAGGCTCCCCGCCGGTGCAGACGACCAGCCTAGGATCGCCGTCGCGGCCGATCCATTTCCCCGCGACATGGTCGGCCAGCATGTCGGCCGTCTCGAAGCGGCCGCCCCCATCGCCGTCGACGCCCACGAAATCGGTGTCGCAGAAGCTGCACACCGCCCTGGCGCGATCCGCTTCCCGCCCGCTCCACAGGTTGCAGCCGGCGAAGCGCAGGAAGACGGCGGGACGACCGGCCTGGCCCCCCTCCCCCTGGATCGTCAGGAAGGTCTCCTTGACCGCATAACTCATCGGCCGGCTGTCCAGTCGGCCCAGCCCTGGGCGCGCAGCTCGCAGGCGGGGCAGTCGCCGCAGCCATAGCCCCAGGCGTGACGCCGGGTGCGGTCGCCGCGATAGCAGGTGTGGCTGTCCTCGACGATCAGCTCCACCAGGGCGTCGCCGCCCAACTCATGCGCCAGCGCCCACGTCTGGGCCTTCGTCAGGCGCATCAGCGGCGTCGCGATCGGCGTGGGGCGCTCAAGACCCAGGGTCAGGGCCCGCTCCATGGCGTCAATGGTGTCGCGTCGACAGTCGGGATAGCCGGAGAAGTCCGTTTCGCACATGCCGCCGACGAGCACGCCAAGCCCGCGTCGGTCGGCGAGCGCCGCCGCCGCGACGAGGAAGATCAGGTTGCGGCCCGGCACGAAGGTCGTCGGCAGCCCGCGCGCGCCCATCTCGATCTCGCGCTCGGCCGTCAGGGCGCTCTCCGCGATACGGCCGTAGCCCGTCAGATCCACCATGTGGTCCGGACCCAGGCGGTCGGCGAGGTGCGGCAAGGCCGACGCCATGCCCTCGCGAACACGCAGCCGCGCCTCGAGTTCGACCGCGTGGCGCTGGCCGTAGTCGAAGCCGACGGTCTCCACCCGTGCATGACGCGCGAGCGCCCAGGCCAGGCAGGTCGCGCTGTCCTGGCCGCCGGAGAAGAGGACGAGCGCCCCTTCGGATGTCTGGGATCGGAAATCGCTCATGCTGAACCTGCGGTCGGCCAACGGGCCGCGCGCATGCGGAAGGATCGGGACGCTGCGGATGACGGCGGGTGCATACACCGCCTGCCGACCGGACGCAAAACTTCCGGATATCAGCCGAGTAACGGCCATTTCCGCGTTTACGCTTCCGCAAACCGTTTCAGCGCATTGTCCACAGCGGAAACGGAGTAACGGCCAGTATGCCGACCATCGAAGTTCTGACGGAACGCGTCGATCCCGTGTCGCCCGACACCCCGGGATCGGTCATTTTCGCCCGTTTCCAGGATGCGCCGGACACTCTGGTCATTCCGGTCGTCGATGACGGTCAGCCGCTCGGCCTGATCGAGCGCAACGCCTTCCTGCTGAAGATCGCCGGGCCGTTCGGTCATGCCCTGTACGCGCACCGTCCGGTGACGCAGATCATGGACGCCGAACCCGCCGTCGTCGAAGCCGGCGTCGCCATCGACGTCTTCTGCGACATCATGCTGAAGGGCGGACCCGCCGCCCTGACCCGCGGCTTCATCGTCACCCGCGAGGGCCGCTACTGGGGGGTCGGCACGGCTCTGTCGCTCCTCAAGGCCTCGCACGAGCGCCAGCGGGTCCAGAACGCCGAGCTCGCCGAGCAGGCGCGGGTGCTGCAGGACACGCGCACCCAGGCGCTCGCCTCGGCCCGAGCCAAGAGCCAGTTCCTCGCGATCATGAGCCACGAGCTTCGCACGCCGATGAACGGCGTGCTGGCTGTCGCGGAGCTGCTGCGCCGGCAGCCGCTCAACGAGGCCGCCCAGGCGCACGTCCGCACGATCGTGGACTCCTCCGAGACGCTCCTGCGCATCCTGCAGGACGCCCTGGACCTCTCCCGCGCCGAGGCCGGCGAGCTGGAGATCGACCGCCAGCCGACGCGGCTGCGCGGGCTGATGGACGATATCCAGTCCATGTGGGAGCCTCGCGCGTCGCAGGATCAGATTTCTTTCCTCGGCGCCTATGAGGGCGACACCGAACTGGCCGCTCTGGTCGACGGCGTCCGCATCAAGCAGGTCTTCAACAACCTGATCGGCAACGCGCTGAAGTTCGCCCAGAACGGCGTCGTCGAGGCCAGCCTGAAGGCTCACGCCGAGGGCGAGACCGTCATCATCGAGGGTCGGGTGCGCGACGACGGTCCCGGCATCGACCCTACGCGGCTGGACGCCATCTTCGAGCCGTTCGTTCACGGCTCCGGCCCCGACGGGGCCGGTCTGGGGCTGTCGATCTGCCGCCAGATCATCGAGGCGCTCGACGGCCGCATCTGGGCCGAGAACAATCCCGGTCGCGGCGCCACCTTCCACTTCGCGATCAATGCCTCACGAGCCCAGCTGGAACAGGAGGCGCCGTCCAACGTGGCGGAGCTCTCCGAACTTCATCTTCAGTCTCAACCCCACGTCCTGATCGTGGACGACAACGCGACCAACCGCGTCGTCGCCCAGGCTCTGTGCGAGATGTTCGGCTGCACCTCAGAGACCGCCGAGGACGGCCAGGAAGCGCTGGATATCGTTCAGGAACGCGGCTTCGATCTGATCCTCATGGACATCAAGATGCCGCGCATGGACGGGGTGGCGGCCACCAACGCCATACGGGCTCTGGGCGGCGACGCCGGCCGCACGCCGATCCTCGCGCTCACGGCCAACGCCGACCCCGACGACGCCAAGCATTATCTGTCCATCGGCATGGCCGCCGTGGTCGAGAAGCCCATCAAGCCCGAACGGCTGCGCATGGCCATGAACATGGCGCTGGAGTCCCATGCGCAGGACGTCGCGGGGGACGCCCCGCCGGTCCGATCCTTTCGATCCGTCGCCTGACGCGGGTCGGAGTCAGGGCGCGCCCTCGCCCACGCCGTCCACGTCCTCATCGTCATAGCCCACCAGTCGAAGCGCGCGCGCGGAGCGCCCGCTCAGCTCGCACCAGCGCAACAAGCCCTCCTCCCGTCCGTGGGTGATCCAGACCTCGCCCGGATCAACCTCCGCTATGGTCTGGACCAGCTCGTCCCAGTCGGCGTGGTCCGAGATGATCAGCGGCAGCTCCGCGCCGCGCTGTCGCGCGCGGGCGCGGACGCCCATCCACCCGGAGGCGAAGGCCACCACCGGGTCCGCGAACCGCCGCGACCAGCGGTCCTGGGTCGCGCTGGGCGGGGCCAGCACGATTTCGCCCGCCGAGGCGCCGGCCCTGAGGCCGGTGGCGGGCCGAAGCTCGCCCAGCGCCACGCCCTCGCGCTGGTAAAGGGCGTTGAGACGCTCCAGCGCGCCGTGGACGTAGATCGGTCGATCCCAGCCGGCGAGCCGCAGCAGACTGATCACCCGCTGCGCCTTGCCGAGCGCATAGGCGCCGACCAGATGGGTCCGGTCCGGAAACTGCCTGACCGACGCCAGAAGACGGTTCGCCTCCGCCGTCGCGTCCGGATGCCGGAAGACCGGAAGGCCGAAGGTCGCCTCGGTGATGAACACGTCGCACGCGATCGGCTCGAACGGGAGGCACGTCGGATCGGCGCGACGCTTGTAGTCTCCCGAGACCACGATCTTCTGACCGAGGCCGCGCACGATCGCCTGAGCGGACCCGAGCACGTGGCCGGCGGGCGCGAAGGCCACCTCGACGCCTCCGCGCACGACCGTCTCGCCGAAGGCGAGCGGCTCGGCCCGACCGGCGAAGTCAGGCCCGTAACGCTCGGCCATGACGGCCAGCGTCTGCGGCGTCGCCACGACCACGCCGTGGCCGGGTCGGGCGTGGTCCGCATGGCCGTGGGTGATCACCGCGCGGTCCACCGGTTCGACCGGATCGATATAGAAGTCGCCAGGCTCGCAGTAGAGGCCCTTGGGCATGGGGCGCAGCAGGTCTTCCGGACGGGCCATGACCCACATATGGTCGCCGTCGGATCGCTCGTGAAGACGGGCCGCCGCCAGGAGTCCCATGACCGCCGCCATCGACCCCCTGCTGCCGCAGCTCGCCTCGGCGGCCGCCCATACCCACGCGCTGGGCTTCGTGTTCGACGGCCGTATCGAGGAGCGCGTGCGGCTGCGCGTACCCTATCGTGACGACCTCGTCGGGGACCCGAAGTCCGGGGTCCTGTCCGGCGGTCTGGTGACGACCCTGCTCGATCATGTGGGCGGATTGGCGGTCTGGACCGCGCTCGACGCGTTCGAACCGATCGCGACCCTGGACCTCAGGGTGGATTACATGCGGGCGGCGGAGCCGGGCCGTGACCTGATCGCCGAGGCGCGGTGCTACCGGGTGACGCCTTCTATCGCCTTCGTGAGGGCCTGGGCCTTCGACGCGACCGTCGAGGATCCCGTGGCGGCCGCCCAGTCGACCTATATCCGAACCCGTGACGGCGGGGACCGTCTCGGCGCCAATCTACGGACGAGGGATGGGCGATGACCGCGCCCCTGGACGCCGCCCCGTACGCTCGCTTCCTGGGGCTCAGACAGCATCTCGCGGGCTCCGAGCTGACCGTGACCATGCCGTTCCATGATCGGTTGATCGGCAATCCGCTGCTGCCCGCGCTCCACGGAGGTTCGACCGCCGCGCTGATGGAGCTGACGGCGGTCGGTCAGGTCGCCGTCCTGTTTCCGCGCGATCGGCTGCCGCGTCCGATCAACGTCACGGTCGCCTATCTGAGGAGCGGGCGACCTGTGGACGTTCATGCTCGCGCGATCATCAGGAAGGCGGGTCGACGGGTGGTCCACGTCGAATGCGAAGCCTGGCAGGACGATCCGACCAGCCCGATCGCCCGCCTTCAGGCGCACTTTCTAGTTGATGGAGACGACTTGTAGTTGCGTTCGGCTGAATCTTGAGGATCAATGCGCCTCCTAACGGAGGAACGCTCGATGACCCGCGAAACCATCGGCCTGCGCCTCGCCGAACAGCTCTACGCCGCCGAGAGGGCGATCGACGTCGCCCTGGCGGAGGCGGCGACCCTGACCGCCATGCTGCCCGAGGCGCGTCGAGACGCGTACCTCTCGGCCACCGTCGCCCAGTCCGCGTTCAGCGCCTCGGCGGCCTCGGTCGCCGCCCTCGCCTCGGCGCGGGGCGAGCTCGCCGCCGCGCATCGGGTGCTCGGGGCGCTGGCGAAGTCTCTTGGACTTGAAGCACTTGCATCCGGCCCGGTCGACAAACCTGACGACGAACGGCCGGGTCCGGGATACTGCCGACCCGTCGAAGTTAACGAAAAGTAAAGAGGGCTTCCCGGGACCAGACGCATATGTTAAGACTTCCTTTACCCATTAAGGAGGGCTTAGCGTGGAAAAGAGTGAAGTCGTCGCTGGTCTGGCCAGCGATCTGTATGCGGCCGAAGCGGCCGTGGACGCCGCGATCGTCAAGGCCACGACCCTGGTCCAGGCGATGATCGCCGCGCGCACCGAGCTGTCGGTCGCCGCGACCGTCGGCGCCGGCGCGCAGGCCAAGGCCATGGAATCGCTGGCCGCCCTGAGCGAGGCCCGCGAAGCCATCACGGCCTCGCATACCGAGATGGCCAAGGATCACCGTCGCATGGGCTGGGGCGTCTACGCCGCCGGTCCGGTCAACAAGCCGCCGGAAGATGGCCGCCCGATCGAATGGGCGCAACTTACTCGCGTTGCCTAAATTCGCGGTAAGCTAACACCCTCCCTGTTTCGAGGTCCTTAGCTTCTAGGGTAAGGTCGCCCCTGCGTTCACTCGCGGGGGCGATTCCTTGTTCGACACCCTTTATGCCCAGGTCGGCGCCGCGCTGATGGTGAGCGTATCCGCTTTCGCTTTCATCAAGGGGCAGGATCCGGAGCGATTTGGAGCCGGAGCCTATCTGCTCGCCTGGTTTGCGACGCTACTGCTGCAGGACGACATCGGCTTGTACAACAATGCGCCAATACTGTTTGGCATCGACGTATTCGTGCTGATCGTTTTCTGCGGTTTGTCATGGAAATCGGCGAACACGTGGCCCGTTTGGGCCGCTGCGCTTCAACTCTTGCCGGTGCTTAGCCATGTCATGATGGCTGTCGACGTCCGTCCGCCGGCCGCCTCCTTCTATGCGATCCAGAACCTGGCCAGCATCGGCATCCTGGTGGCCATCGCGCTGGGCACCTTCTGGACCTGGCAGGAACGCCGGGCGGCCGGCTTGGAATAGGCTGAAATTCCTATAGCCTCGGGGCGAATCACGGATTCGCCATGCCGCTCAACCACACCCAGCTCTGGACCGCTCTTGACGCCCTCGCCCGGCGCGAGGGTCTGAGCGCTTCGGCCCTGGCGAAGCGGGCCGGCCTCGATCCCACGGCCTTCAACCTGTCGAAGCGCACCGGGCCCGGCCCCTCGGGCCGTCCGCGCTGGCCCTCGACCGAGAGCCTGATGGCGGTGCTTCAGGCGACCGGCGTCAGCCTGGGAGAGTTCGCGGCGCTGGCGAAGGACGCAGGCCCCACTCCCACCGCGCCCCTGCTGGGGATGGCGCAGGCCGGTCTGGACGGGTTCTTCGACGACGCGGGCCTGCCGGCCGGCGACTGGGACGCGACGGACCTGCCGGCGCCCCGAGAGACGCTGTTCAGCCTGAGGATCGTCGGCGATTCTATGACCCCCCTCTATCGCGAGGGCGACAAGGTCATCGTCGACCGGGCGGAGACCCGGGTTCGCAAGGGCGACCGGGTCGTGGTCCGCACGCGCGACGGCGAGGTGATGGCCAAGGAACTGGGCGGGCAGGCCGGGCGATCGGTGACGCTGCTGTCGATCAATCCGGCCTATCCGCCACGGATCGTGCCCAAGGCGCGGATCGACTGGATGGCCCGCATCCTCTGGGTCAGCCAGTAAGGAAAGGGCCGCCCCCCTTTTAGGAGCGGCCCCGACCTTCGGATCAGTAGTAGGTGACGTAGTTGGCGTTGACCCAGCCGCCGCCGGCGATCTGGACCCACTCGCCCTGCGAGCCCGTGGCGGTGAAGCCCTGGCCCGCGCTCAGGCTGCCGACCTGGCGGTAGTTGGTGCCCGGACCCGAGCGGATGCGCAGGTTCGAGGTGGCGCGGTACATGTCGCCGCGCGGCTGGGCGGCGGCGCGGGCCCGCTGCTGGTTGCAGCCGATGTAGGAGCCGGCCGCGGCGCCCGCGCCGGCGCCGACCACCGCGCCCAGGGTCCGCTCATTGTCGGACACCTGGCTGCCGGCCAGGCCGCCGATGACCGCGCCGATCAGGGCGCCGGCGCGCTGGCGGCCGCCCGGGGCGTCGCAGTTGGTGATGCCGTTGGCCTGCTGGGCCAGCGCCGGCGCGGGCGCGGCGATCAGCATGGACGCCGCGAGCGCGGTCGAGGCCAGGGCGGCGGAAACGGATTTCGACATGACGGTCTCCTGTCCTTTCGTTGTCGATGACGGGAGAATGCGCCGCCCAAGCTGAAGGCTCCGCCAGCGCGGCGGTTAGGCGCGGTTCATCTTCATGCGGCCAGCCGCCCCTCCGCGCCGGCCTCGATCAGGGCGATGGTCTGGGGCAGGCCGTAGATGGCGGCGAAGGAGCCGAAGCGCGGCCCCTGGGTCTGGCCCAGCAGCACCTCATAGAGCGCCGCGAACCAGGCCCTGAGCGGCTCGAACCCGTGGTCCTTGCCGACCGCATAGACCTCGTTCTGGATCGTCTCGCCGTCCGCCGTCTCGGGCAGCGTCCTGAGCCGCGCGGCGAGGTCCAGCAGGGCCGCCTTCTCCTTGTCCGTCGGGGCGCGATAGGCCTTCGCGGGCTTCACGAAGTCCTCGTAGTAGTTGAGCGCATAGCCCATCAGCCGGTCCAGCAGCGGCTCGCTGTCGGCGGTCGCGCCGGGCAGGTAGCGGGCGAAGTAGGCCCACAGCGCCGCCTTGTCCGAGGCGTTGGCGACGCCGACCAGGTTCAGCAGGAGCGCGAACGACACCGGCGACGCCTGCCGCGGCGGGTCGCCGGCGTGGATCGACCAGACCGGGTTGTCGATCTGCTTCTCCGGCTCCTGGGCCGGATACATCTCGATGTGCTGCAGATAGTCGTCGGTGGCGCGCGGGATGACGTCGAAGTGCAGCTTCTTGGCCGACTTCGGCGACTGGAACATGTACCAGCTCAGGCTCTCCGGCGCGCCGTAGCGCAGCCACTGCTCCATGGTCAGGCCGTTGCCCTTGGACTTGGAGATCTTCTGCCCGTGCTCGTCGAGGAACAGTTCGAAGTTGAAGCCCTCGGGCGGCACGCCGCCGAGCGCGCGGCAGACCTTCGACGACACCTTGACCGAGTCGATCAGGTCCTTGCCCGACATCTCGTAGTCGACGTCGAGCGCGGTCCAGCGCATGGCCCAGTCGGGCTTCCACTGCAGCTTCACATGGCCGCCGGTGACGAGGACCTCGACGCGCGCGCCGTCCTCGTCCTCGAACACGATCGTGCCCTTGGACACGTTCCGCTCCAGCGTCGGGACCTGCAGCACGCGGCCGGTCGTGGGGCTGACCGGCAGGAAGGGCGAATAGGTGGCGCGCCGGTCGGGGCCCAGCGTCGGCAGCATGATGGCCTGAACGTCGTCGAAGCGCTCGAGCAGGGTCAGCAGGGTCGCATCGAACATGCCCGAGCGGTAGCAGTCGGTGGACGACAGGAACTCGTAGTCGAAGCCGAAGCCGTCCAGGAAGGCGCGCAGCCGGGCGTTGTTGTGCCGCCCGAAGCTGTCGTGGGTCCCGAACGGGTCGCGCACGACGGTCAGGGGCTTGCCCAGGTCCTCCCTCAGCATGTCGGGGTTGGGGATGCCGTCCGGGACCTTCCTGAGCCCGTCCATGTCGTCGGAGAAGGCGATCAGGCGCGTCGGCCAGCGATCGCCGGTCAGGGCGCGGAAGGCGGTGCGCACCATGGTCGTGCGCGCCACCTCGCCGAAGGTGCCCATGTGCGGCAGGCCTGACGGGCCGTAGCCGGTCTCCAGCACAACGGGCCGGGCCAGTTCGGGCCAGGTCTTCAGCGCCTCGTCGGTCCTGCCCGCCTCGATCAGGGCGCGGGCCTTCTGACGCTCGCCCTCCGGAAGGCGCTTGGCCAGCACATGGGTCAGCAGGTTGCGGGCCTGTTCGAACGGCCAGGCGCGCGCGGCGAAGGCGCGATCGACGAGATGGGTCAGCATGGGTCAGGCTTTGCGGCGACGAACGCCCCGGGTCAATGGAGACAGGCCGGGAAGCGGTTTTGAGACGGTCGGAACATGCGTCTCTATCGTCTCGAAACTCTCAAAACCCGTGCGACGGAACGACCGACGGAAGGAGCCTACCACGCCTCCGGAAGGGGAAGGCGTGGCGCCCTGCCCCGGCCCGCAAAATCTCGCGCCGCCCGCATCCGAACGGCGGCCTGGCCGCCTCTCACTCTCAGACCACGAGGGGAGACCATCCATGATCCGACGCCTTTCGGCCCTGTGCGCGGCCGTGATCGCGCTCGCCCTGACGCCGGCGGCGGCGCGGGCCCAGCCGGGACCGCCGCCCGACCCGGCGAGCGTGACCCTGAGCGCCGAGCAGAGCCGCGCCGTTATCGACGCGCTGGGCCAGGTGCTGCGCGAGCGCTTCGCCTTTCCCGACCGGGGCGCCGTCGCCGCGCGCGAGATCGAGGCCATGCAGGACAGGGGCGAGTTCGACGACGCCCGCACCGCGGCCGGCCTTCTGGAGCTTATCGACGCGCGGGTCGCGCCGGTGGTGAACGACCGCCATTTCCGCGTCCGCTACATGGGCCCCGAGATCCTGGCCACCTTCCGCGAGGGACCGCCGCCGCCCGAGG
This sequence comes from Brevundimonas balnearis, assembly GCF_042434805.1. Lineage (NCBI taxonomy): Bacteria > Pseudomonadati > Pseudomonadota > Alphaproteobacteria > Caulobacterales > Caulobacteraceae > Brevundimonas > Brevundimonas balnearis. Next base: position 27,456 of record NZ_JBHLSW010000001.1, read on the forward strand.
AGATCGCCGCCTTCCACGAGGAGATGCGGCTGCGCGGCGCGGAGATCCCGGACGTGCGCTGGCTGGACGGAAATGTCGGGTACCTGAGGATCACGCGGTTCATGGACGCGCCGCCCTTCGCCCAGAAGCTGGCGGCGGCGATGGGGATGCTGGCGGACACCAGCGCCCTGATCATCGACGTGCGCGGCGCGCCGGGCGGGGAGCCGGCGGGGGTCGCCGCCGTGATCGGCCATCTGGTCGACCAGCCCACGCCCACGGTGCGGCTGGTCGATCCGGCGGGCCCCGCGCAGGGCCGCGTGTTCGTCGCCGAACCGCGCGATCCCGCCTATGCCTCGCGCCCGGTCTATGTGCTGATCGACGGCGAGACCGGGTCCGGCGCGGAGGAATTCGCCTATGACCTCCAGGCGATGGGCCGCGCGACTCTGGTGGGCCAGGCCACCTATGGCGCCGCCACCCCCGGCGGCTTTCGCCCCCTGGCCGAAGGCTTCGCCGCCTTCATCCCCATGCAGGTGGTGACCAACACGGTGACCGGCGCGAACTGGGAGGGCGTCGGCGTACGTCCGGACGTGGAGGCGCCCGCGGACCAGGCGCTGGACGTGGCCCGCCGGCTGGCGCTCGAGGCCGTGTTGCGGGATGCGGACGGGCTGCGCAGGGCCATCGCCGAGGAGGGGCTGGCGGGGTTGGGAGGCTGAGCACGGCTTTGCTTCTCCCCTTGTCGAGAAGGGATGAACTGAAGGCCTGCCCCTGCTCGTCCTCTGGGCCCGCAATCGCCTCCCTTCGCCACAGCTCAGCGGGCGGACACGCCTCACCCTTCGTGACAGGGGAGAAGGAAAGGAGGGGCCGCTTCCGCCGATCACAGCGGAATATTATCGTGCTTCTTCCACGGATTGCTCTGCGTCTTCCCCTTCAGCGTCCGTAGCGCCTTGATCAGGCGGCGCCGCGTGCCGTGGGGCATGATGACGTCGTCGATGTAGCCCAGGCGGGCGGCGACGAAGGGGTTGGCGAAGCGGTCCTTGTACTCGGCCTCCCGCGCCGCCAGGGCCTCGGGGTCGCCGGCTTCCTTGCGGAAGATGATCTCGACCGCGCCCTTGGCGCCCATGACGGCGATCTCGGCGGTGGGCCAGGCGTAGTTGACGTCGCCGCGCAGGTGCTTGGAGCTCATCACGTCATAGGCGCCGCCATAGGCCTTTCGCGTGATGACGGTCAGCTTGGGCACCGTGGCCTCGGCGTAGGCGAAAAGGAGCTTGGCGCCGTGCTTGATCAGGCCGCCGTACTCCTGGCGCGTGCCGGGCATGAAGCCGGGCACGTCGACGAAGGTCACCAGCGGAATGCCGAAGGCGTCGCAGAAGCGGACGAAGCGGGCGGCCTTGCGGCTGGAGTCGATGTCGAGCACGCCGGCCAGCACCTGGGGCTGGTTGGCGACGACGCCGACGGTCTGGCCGTCCAGGCGGCCGAAGCCGCAGACGATGTTCCTGGCGTAGTCGGCTGAGATCTCGAAGAAATCGGCCTCGTCCACGACCTTCAGGATCAGCTCCTTCATGTCATAGGGCTGGTTCGGATTGTCCGGGACCAGGGTGTCGAGCGAGGGCTCGTCCCGGTCGGGGTCGTCGTAGCTTTCGCGGATCGGGGGCTTCTCGCGGTTCGACAGGGGCAGGAAGCCGATCAGGCGGCGCACCTCGGCCAGCGCCTCCAGATCGTTGTCGAAGGCGCCGTCGGACACGCCGGACTTCTTGCTGTGCACCGAGGCGCCGCCCAGGTCCTCGTGGCTGACCACCTCGTTGGTGACCGTCTTCACCACGTCCGGGCCGGTCACGTACATGTAGGAGGTGTCCTTCACCATGAAGATGAAGTCGGTGATGGCGGGCGAATACACGTCGCCGCCGGCGCAGGGGCCCATGATGACGCTGATCTGGGGGATGACGCCCGACGCCAGGGTGTTCTGAAGGAAGATGTCGGCGTAACCCGCCAGGCTCTCGACGCCCTCCTGGATGCGGGCGCCGCCGGCGTCGAACAGGCCGATGATGGGGGCGCCGTTGGTCAGGGCCATGGTCTGAAGCTTGACGATCTTGGCCGCGTGGGCGCCCGACAGGGAGCCGCCGAAGACCGTGAAATCCTTGGAGAAGACATAGACCAGCCGGCCGCCGATGGTGCCCCGGCCCGTGACCACGCCGTCGCCGGGGATGCGCTGCTTCTCCATCCCGAAGTCGTGGGAGCGGTGCTCCACGAACATGTCGGTCTCCTCGAACGAGCCCTCGTCCAGCAGGACGTCGATGCGCTCGCGCGCGGTCAGCTTGCCCTTGGCGTGCTGGGCGGCGATGCGCGTCTCGCCGCCGCCGAGACGGGCCGCCGCGCGGCGGGCTTCGAGCTGTTCCAGGATGTCTTGCATGGGGGCCTCCTCAACAATCGCTTAGCCCTTCTCCCCTTGCGGGAGAAGGTGGCCGAGCAGAGCGAGGTCGGATGAGGGGTTTCTCGGAGGGCTAAGCGCGGCCCCTAATCCGTCAGGCTTCGCCTGCCACCTTCTCCCGCAAGGGGAGAAGGGTCATCGGAGGGCGGTGAACCACCGCTCCAGCAGCCGGGCCTCGTCGCGGCGGGCGGCGGTGCGGGCGGCGGCCTCGGCGTCGACGCCCCACTGGCTTTCCTGATGAGCTTCGTCGAGGCGGCTGAGGTCGAAGGCCGTGTCGGCGGGGAGCGCGCCGCGCTGAAGCGCCAGCGCCAGGATGGCGGAGCCCAGGAGCGGCGTGGCCATGCCCAGGCCCGCCAGGACGAAGTCGTCGAGCTGAAGCGCCAGGTCACGGACCCGGGCGAGCGCCTCGGGCGACTGGGGCCGGTGCACGATCCCCTCGGCCGGCTCCAAGGCGACGCCCAGCTCGCGGGCGGCCCAGTCGCGCCAAGGGGACCACGCGCGCGCCTGGCGCTCCACCAGACTGGAGGGGCTGTCGGCGAGGTAGCACAGGGCGTCGGAGCCGGCGTAGGCGGCGATCTCGTCCGCCGTGGCCTCGCGCGCCTGCGGGATGCGGTCGATGGCGGTGAAGGCCAGGCGCGTGGCGGGCATGGTCGCGGGCTCGATCAGCTCGGCCACCGCGTTCCATTCGTCGGCGCACAGGCGGGCCAAGGCCTCGGTCGGCAGGACCAGGTCGGCCTTGGCGGGGGACTTGGGCGTGCGGCCGTCCAGGGTCACGGCGAAGCCGCGCGCGTGGGGCGCGACGTCGGCCACGGTCCAGAAGCGGCGGGGCTTGTCGGGGGCGAACTCGGTGAAGCGGGGCGGCGCGCGGTCGGTCATGGCGCGCCCTATAGATCAGCCGCCGAGCGCGCGCAGCACCTCGCGGGCGTCATAGGCCTCGCGACGGTCCGGGCGCGGACCCCGGCCGATGAGGATCTCGAGAGTCGTGGAGGTCGGGCCGGGGCTGGAGAAGTTCAGGCCGACGCCGACCCCGACGCCGGACGCGGAGTAACCGCCGTAACGGCCCGAGCTGGCGCCGACCGACACGGAGGGGCGCACGCCGCCGGAGCTGTCCAGGCGGCCGTCGATGTAGCGCTGGGTCACCTCGAACCAGTCGCCGCCCGATTGCAGCGTCAGCTCGGCCGCGCGGCGCAGCGCCAGGTCGGCGACCGGGCCGGGCGCGCCGACGCCGTTGTAGGTGACGCGGTAGCGGTCGCCCTCGATCCGCTGCTCGGCGAAGCCCTGCGCGCCCGGCGCGGTCTGGGGGCCGTAGGGCTGAAGGCTGGCGCAGGCCGCGAGCGACAGGGCGGATACGGCGATGAGGGCGGCGCGCATGGGCATATCTCCTTGCCGAGCTTAAGCGTCTGGACGGCCGTCGGTTCCCGGAAGACCGGCCGCGCCGAGAAGGCGGCGGAAGTCCTCAGGGAGCGGGGCCGAGACGATCCTGCGCCCGCCGTCGGGGTGGGGAAAGTCCAGTTGTGACGCATGCAGCATGAGGCGCGGCGCGGCGACGCCCGCGAAGGTCAGGGCGCCGCCGTAGCGGACGTCACCGACCAGCGGCCGGCCGATGGAGGCCATGTGGACCCTGAGCTGGTGCATGCGGCCGGTGACGGGGCTGAGTTCGACCAGGGCGCCGAGGTCGTCGGCGCAGACCGTGCGGTACAGACTGGTCGCGGCCTGGGCGCCCGGCGCGTCGGGGGCGGCCACGCGCATATAGCTCTCGCGCCCGATCTCCTCGCGGACGAGGGGGACGTCGATGCGGCCCTGCGGCGGCTCGGGGGCGGCGGCGATGAGGGCGAGATAGGTCTTCTTCACCTGTCGCGCCTGGATGGCCTTGCCGAGGAACCCCGCCGCCGGCTTGGTCTTCGCGGCGAGGATGACGCCGGAGGTGTCGCGGTCCAGCCGGTGGACCAGCTCGGGCCGCTTGCCGTTCGACCGGGCGAAGGCCCACAGCAGGTCGTGCAGGGTGTGCGCGCGGATGCGACCGCCCTGGCTGGACAGGCCGGAGGGCTTGTCGAAGGCGATGACCGCCGCATCCTCGTGGACGACCCACGACCGGACGGCGGCGGTCTCCTCGGGCGAAAGCTGGACGGGCGGGCGGGTCTTCACCCGCCGCCTTTAGCGGAGGACGCCCGCCTTCGTCATCCGGTGGGCGTAGTAGACCAGCGCCAGGGCCACCAGCGTGATGAAGGCGGACATGCCCAGGCCGGCCGCGCCCATGATCTCGAACCCGTCATTGGTGAGGCTGTAGATCCAGCTGCCGAGCAGTCCCAGAAGCGAGATGGCGAAGGCGTGGAACGCCCACTTCATCCTGAGCAGCAGCAGGACCGAGCCGGCGAACGCGCCCCAGACGCCGAGCGCCCAGGCGGCGGTCATCCAGGTCGGCATGTCGTTGAAATAGGCGATCTGCGCCTCGGTCATGCCCATGGAGGCCATGTAGGTCGCCCCCTGGGTGTTGGTCATGATGTAGTCGTAGGCGCCGAAGCCGTTCCACAACACGGCGAGCACGCCGACCAGCCAGAGGTGCCAAGGTGTCCTGGCCGCGGGCGCGGCCGCCATCGTATCCGTCATCTGATCCCTCCCAAGATAATGACGAGAGGGACGATACGCCGATGGGCGGTCGCGGCAAGTTCAGGATGGGTCAGGGGGCGATTGGATGAACCCTGATCCGGTCCGATCCACCGCGCGCGGCCGCCAGATCGTAGGCCGCCTGCATTCGCACCAGCGTCTCCGCCTTTAGACCAAACGCCTTCTCGAAGCGGATGGCCATCTCGGCCGACAGGCCGGCCCGGCCGTTCAGCAACTGGCTGAGAGCTTGGCGCGTGACGCCCAGAGCCTCGGCCAGGGCGGTCACGGTCAGGCCGCGCGGCGTCACGATTTCTTCGGCGAGCCACAGGCCCGGATGGACGGCGTGGCTGGAGTGAAGCTTGATCGACATCAGTGATAATCCTCCAGGTCGAGGTCTTCGATGGCATTGGCGGCATTGACCCGAAACGTCATGCGCCAGTTGCGCGTCAGGGTGAGCGACCAGGTTCCCTTCCGGTCGCCAGTGAGCAGGTGCGCCCTGAAGTTCGGCGGGATCAGCAGTTCCTCGACGGTTTCGATGGCCGCCAGATAAGCGATCATATTGCGGATCCGAGGCAGGAGATCAGCCGGCAGGCCTTTGGTTCGTCCCGTCTCGGCGAACGTCCTCAGCGACTTGTGGCGGATCGTTTCGACATCCACCGACAAACTGTAGCGTCGGCGATGTCGCCCGTCAAGTGACGGTTTACACTTCGGATCACTTCGCCGCGCGGAGCTCGGCCCAGCGGGCCAGGCGCTCCCTGATCTTGGCCTCGTGCCCCTCCCCCTTCGGCGCGTAGAAGACGCAGCGCTCCATGCCGTCCGGGAAGTAGTTCGCGCCGGAGAATCCCTCGGGCGTGTCGGGATCATACTGATAGCCTTTGCCGTAGCCGAGGTCCTTCATCAGCCTGGTCGGCGCGTTGCGGATGTGGGCGGGCGGCATGAGCGAACCGGTCTCCCGCGCGGCCCTCGAGGCGGCCTTGTAGGCCTCGTAGACCCCGACCGACTTGGGCGCGGTGGCGAGATGCACCACCGCCTGTGCCAGCGCCAGCTCGCCCTCGGGACTGCCCAGGAAGTCGTACGCATCCTTCGCCGCGTTGGCGACGAGGATGGACAGGGGATCGGCCTCGCCGATGTCCTCCACGGCCATCCGCACGATGCGGCGGGCCAGATAGAGCGGGTCCTCGCCGCCCTGAAGCATGCGGGCGAGCCAATAGAGCGCGGCGTCCGGGTCGGAGCCCCGCACCGACTTATGCAGCGCGGAGATGAGGTTGTAGTGCTCCTCCCGGCTCTTGTCGTAGGCGGGAGCGCGCTTCTGCAGCACGGCGGCGAGCGCCTGCGGGTCGTAGGCCTCGCCTTCCCGCGACAGGTCGAACAGCGCCTCGGCCATGGTCAGCAGATAGCGCCCGTCGCCGTCGGCCATGGCGATGAGGGACTGACGCGCCTCCGGCGTCAGCGGCGCGGGGCGGCCGATATGCGCCTCGGCCTTGATCAACAGTTGATCCAGCGCCGGCTCGTCCAGCCGCCGCAGCACGAACACCTGGGCCCGCGAGAGCAGCGCCCCGTTCAGCTCGAACGACGGGTTCTCGGTCGTGGCGCCGACCAGGGTGACGATCCCCTCCTCCACGAACGGCAGGAAGCCGTCCTGCTGGGCGCGGTTGAGGCGGTGGATCTCGTCGACGAACAGCAGCGTCGTCTGGCCCGTCGCACGGCGGGCGCGGGCGGCCTCGAACGCCTTCTTCAGGTCCGCGACGCCGGAGAAGACGGCCGAGATCTGCTGGAACTGATAGCCCGCCGCCTGGGCCAGCAGGCGCGCGATCGTCGTCTTGCCGGTGCCGGGCGGACCCCACAGGATCATGGAGCCCAAACGGCCGGCCTCCACCATCCGCCGGATAGGGCCGCCCTCGCCCAGCAGGTGATCCTGGCCCACCACCTCGTCCAGCCGGGTCGGGCGCAGACGGTCGGCGAGAGGACGGGCCCCAGCGGGCTCTGGCGGCGTCACGCCCGAGGCTTCGAACAGATCGCTCATGCGCCTAGGTAGGCGCTCTCGTCACGCCGCGCCAAGCGCAGCATGGAGCCGGAGGTCAGTTCTCCCGGAGCCTGTTCGGCTCACGCGGAACGCTTCGCAATTCAGACTGAGGCGTGGGTCGGGCTCGCGCTGAAACTGGACCGAAATCCGGACCCAGTTAGACTTGCGTCCCCTGAACCGACTTCGGTCTAGGACCCTTCGTCGGACGGACGGAGTCGCGCCGCCTCGGCCCTCGCCCCCTCGGCCTCGAACCAGGCGATGATGTCTGGATACAGCGCCTCGATCGTGCCGCCCTCGGGTCGGGCGCGATACAGGCGGAGCAGTTCGGCGTCGAACTCGGCGAAGCGCCGCATCCCTCGTCCGTCGCGCTGGTTTGCGACGATGAGGGGATGGGCCCGCGCGAAGTCCGCCTCGTCCATCAGATCCGCGAAATAGAGGCTCACCAGACCCCAGTTCATGTACTCGTTGAACAGCTGCTGCGGTCCGACATACGACCCCGCCGCGAGGCTGTCGTCGGCCCAGACGCTTCGATCCGCCAGAGCCGCCGCGATGCGCTCGCGATAGGGCTCCGCCGTGGGATTGATGTAGCCGTGGTTCATTTCGGTGAAGAGGATCGCGGACCGCTGCACCGCCCCAGCCTCGGGCGACGTTCCGCGCGGAACGTCGTACGGATAGTTCACGTGAGGCTGCAGCTCGCGGTAGCCGTCGGCCTCGATGGTCGTCAGGGACTGATTGTAGGCGACCAGCGGCGAGAAGATGATCTTGATGCCGTCGTAGGGCGGCACCGACGGGAAGCGCTCCATCAGCCAGGTGTTGATGCGGGCCACGCCCGCCTCGGTCTCGAAGAAGGCGATCTGCCGGGCGTAGACGTCCCGGTGGGCGGCGTAGAAGTCGCGAAAGCCGCTGACGCGGGCGAAGTCGTTCAGGTCGGCCAGCAATGACCGGACCGGGTTCTGGTAAGAGCCCTCGAAGCCCGTACGGTCGTACACGGGGCTCTGCACGATCGCCCCGGCCTCGTCGAAGACGAAGGCGTAGCCGTTCATCTTGATCAAGAAGTAGTTCTCGGGATTCTCGCGCAGGGCGGCGTCGATGCGGGCGATCAGGGGATGGTCGGCGTGGGCGGAGAAATGCTCTCGCACCGCCCGACGATAATCGCTCGCCTGATAGATCAGATCCTCGTCGTCCGCCGCGGCGGGGGCCAGGGAGATGGCGATGTTGACCAGCTCATAGACCTCTGGAACCTCGATCACCGTCCGGCCGCGATGGGCCGCCTGGTAGGCGTCATCGAAGACGGCGGCGGGACCATCGCTGACGGCGGTGATGACCGAGCGGATCACCGCCTCGCCATAGGTGATCTCGAGCGTCCGGGACTGACCCGGGGTGAAATCCGCACAGGCGCGCCGATCGTCCTGGACGAAGCAGATCGCGGTCGGGGCGTCGCCGGAGACCGGCAGGTTGAGCTGCCGGGGATAGTTCACGGGATCGACCTCCCAGCCGCCCACGCCTTCGCCGCCGATCTCGATCTGAACCCGGGGCCGCTGCGCCTCGAGCGCCATGTCGGGCGACTGCGCGAACGCGGGCAAGGCGGTCAGGCCTACGAGGACCACCAGGCGCGAAACGAGAGAAGGGGACATGGATGCCTCCGAAAGAGCCGAGTGCACGCGCGGCAAGCGTAGCAGTCTGGGCTCAGTCGGCGCCAGCCTCGGCGCGATCCAGGGCCCGGCGGGCGGCGGCGAGTTCGCCCGCCATGACCGCCTTCAGCCGCTGTGGCGCGACGATCTCGACCTGCTCGCCCCAGGTGAACAGATGCCAGGCCAGTTCGCGCATGCCGGAGGCGGTGAAGCGCACCTCGACGCCGCCGTCCGGGAGGTCCATCAGCGTCTGGGTGGGGTGCCAGCGCCAGGCGCGGGCCTCGGCCGCGCCGTCCGGCGTGACCCGCAGGACCACCTCCTCGACCTCGTCCTGATAGATGCCGAAGGAGCGGTTGGCGAAGGCCGACAGATCGAAGCCGGCGGGCGGGCGGGCGCTGCCCTCCCCGGCCGCGACCGCGCTCATTCGGTCGAGGCGGAAGGTCTGGATGCGGCCGCTCTCTCGGTCCGCGGCGACGAGATAGTTGGCGCGGCCGAACATCAGGCCGCACGGGGCGACGCTGCGCCGTCGGGCCTCGGCCCCCGGGCGGCTGTAGGTGAAGTCCAGCGGCCGCTCGGCCAGGATCGCGCCCCGAATGGCGGCCAGCATGGCTTCGTCGGCCGACGGGCGCGGCCCCGCCTGCACGGCGATGGTCTCGGCTCGGACCAGCGCCTCGAGATCGGGAGCCAGACGATTCAGGGCCGTGGAGCGGGTGGCCGACTTGATCTTGCGCTCCAGGCTCTCCAGCGCCTGGGCGCGGGCCGGTTCGCCGGCGAGACGCAGGGCCTGGGCCGCCTTGGTCAGCTCCAGCAGCTCCTCGGCGGTCGGCGCCTGTTCGAAGGCGGACAGGCCGCCCCGGATGCGCCAGCGCTTGGTCGGCGGGTCGGACACCTCCTCGGCGGCGGGATAGAGGGCGAGCACCGCGTCGCGCATGCGCTCGACCGTGCGGCGGCCGACGCCCATCTCGGACGCCATTTCGGTCAGGGTCAGGCCCTCGGCGCTGGCGGCCATCCGCCGGGCCAGCTCGATCACCATGGCCGCCTTGTCGTGCCGCATGTTTGCTACGTCCGCTTCTGACGCAATGCTGCATCAGAGTGGCCTCATCGACAAGTCGCCGATCGATGGAGCCCACAAGATGTTTTCTCCCGCACCCCTCGCCCCTTTGGCCGCCGTCGCCGCCCAGCGTTACCTGATCGTGCCGTGCGAGGCCGAGGGCTGTCAGGACCTGTCGATCATCTGGGACCGGCTGGAGGAACAGGTGGTGGACGTGATCTCCGCCGCCGCCCTGAACCGCTACACCGACGAGGACGCCCTGTGGGACGAGTTCCACGCGCCCGTCGAAGACCTGCGGATGGCCGCCTAGAGCCTGATCGGCTTAAGTGGAGTCGCTTCGCGATTCCGCTTTCGTCGTGAATCAGGCTCTCACTCAAGTCGGACCGAAATCTGAGCCCAGTTGGACATGCGTCCAACTGAACCGATTTCGGTCTAAGCCCGGAAGACCTCGCGGCCCGCGACGAAGGTGCGGGCGACCCGGCCCTGAAGCACCCGGCCGTCGAAGGGCGAGTTCTTGGACTTGGAGCGCAGGGCGTCGGCGTCGATGCGCACCGGCGCGCCCGGATCGAACAGGATCAGGTCGGCGGGGGCGCCGGGGCTGAGGACCCCGGCCTCCAGACCCAGCAGCGACGCGGGCCCTTCGGTGAGGGGGCGCAGCACGTCCAGCAGTTCCAGACCGTGCTCGTGGTGCAGCATCAGGGCGGCGGGAAGCAGGGTCTCTAGACCCACTGCCCCCGGCGCGGCCTCGGCGAAGGGGCGGCGCTTGTCCTCGGCCGGCGCGGGGGCGTGGGCGGAGGTGATGACGTCGATCAGACCGTCGCGCACCGCCTCGATCATCGCCAGCCGGTCGGCCTCGGCGCGGAGCGGCGGGTCCAGCCGGTAGAAGGTGCGGTAGTCGCCGATGTCCAGCTCGTTGAAGCTGAGGTGATTGATCGACACGGACGCCGCGACCTCGAGCCCCTTGGCGCGGGCGCGGGCCAGAACGTCCAGCGCGCCGGCGGTGGAGATCTGGTCGGCGAGGAAACGCACCCCGGTCTGTTCGACGAGGGCGAGGTCTCGCTCCAGCTGCATCCGCTCGGCGATGGCGGGCACGGCGGACAGGCCCAGCCGCGTGGCCAGCTCGCCGGAGGTGGCGACCGCACCCTCGCTCAGCCAAGGCTCGGCCGGGCGATGGGCGATCAGGGCGTTGAAGGCGGTGGCGTAGCTCATCACCCGCATCAGGGTGCGGCTGTCGGCGATGACCTTGTCCGCGTCGGTGAAGTAGAGCGCGCCCGCCTCGTCCATCAGGCCGATCTCGGCCATGCGGCGGCCTTCCAGCTTCTGGGTCGCGGCCCCGGCGGCGCGGACGTTGACGAGGTTCAGCGCCGCGCCCCGGCGCTGGATGAAGTCGATCATGGCCGGGTCATCGACGGCCGGGTCGGTGTCGGGCTGGACCACGATGGTGGTGACCCCGCCCGCCGCGGCGGCGAGGGCGGCGGACTTCAGCGTCTCTTTCGGTTCGGCCCCCGGCTCGCCGGTCTTGACGCGGATGTCGATGAGGCCGGGGGAAAGGCAAAGGCCCTCGGCGTCTACGACCTGAACGCCGTCCGGTGCGGCGGCGCCCGAGCCGCGCAGGACGTCCTTGATGCGGCCGTCCTCGACCAGCACCGCGCCGGGGCCGTCGTAGCCCGAAGCCGGGTCGAGCAGGCGGGTGTTGAGAATGGCGAAGGGGGTCATAGGGCCTGCTCCTCCCCAGCGAAGCGGGGGAGGGGGACCTTGCGCAGCATGGTGGAGGGGGCGAGTTCAAGCGCCGGCGTCTGGGGTCGCCCCCTCCACCGCTTCGCGGTCCCCCTCCCCCGTGAAGAACGGGGGAGGATCATGGCGTGTCCCCTTCCCTCTTCTCCGCCAGGGCCGCGAGCACGGCCATGCGGGCGGCGACGCCCATCTCGACCTGGTCCTGGATAAGCGAGACCGACAGGTCGTCGGCGACGTCGGAGTCGATCTCGACTCCCCGGTTCATGGGGCCGGGGTGCATGACACGGGCGCCCGGCTTGGCCCAGGCCAGCTTCTCGCGGTCCAGGCCGTAGAAGCGGAAGTATTCTCGGGTGGAGGGGGCGAGCGATCCGGTCATCCGCTCCAGCTGAAGCCTGAGCATCATGACGACGTCGCAGCCGGACAGACCCTCGCGCATGTCGTGGAACACTTCGCAGCCCCAGCGGTCGGCGTCGCCGGGCACCAGCGTGGGCGGCCCGATCAGGCGCACGCGGGCCCCCATCATCGACAGAAGGGCGACGTTGGACCGGGCGACCCGGCTGTGGGCCACGTCGCCGCAGATGGCCACCGTCAGCCCGCCGACATCGCCGAACGCCCGGCGCAGGGACAGGAGGTCCAGAAGCGCCTGGGTCGGGTGCTCGTGACGCCCGTCGCCGGCGTTGACGACCGCGCAGCCGACCTTCTGCGACAGCAGCGCCGCGGCCCCGGACGCCGAGTGGCGCACCACCAGGATGTCGGGACGCATGGCGTTCAGGGTCACGGCGGTGTCGATCAAGGTCTCGCCCTTGGCCACCGAAGACGCCTGCACAGGCATGGACACGACGTCCGCGCCCAGCCGCTTGGCGGCGATCTCGAACGAGGAGCTGGTCCGGGTCGAGTTCTCGAAGAACAGGTTCACGACCGTGTGGCCGCGCAGGATTTCGACGCCCTTGGACGACTGCCGGTTCAGCTCGACGAAGGCGTCGGCGAGGTCCAGCAGCTGGCCCGCCGCATAGGGGTTCAGGTCGGCGGCCGAGAGGAAGTGGGGCTTCGGAAACGGGACCAGGCGCGCGCGGATCGTGTCGTCGAGGGCGGCGGAGGAGGTCATCAAAGCCCCGCTATAGGCAGGTCCGCCGCCGGAGGGAAGCCGTCAGGCGTAGCCGAACGCGATCAGCAGCAGCGGAATGGTGATCGCGCTGCCGACCGTGGTGAAGGCGATGGAGCCGGCCATCAGGGGCGCGTCGCCGCCCATCTGACGCGCCATCACATAGGCGGCGGCCGCGCCGGGCGAGGCGCCGGCCAGAAGGGCGACCCCTTGCGCCGTGCGGTCTCCGCCCAGCCAGCCGCAGACCAGGACCATGCCGACCGGCAGGGCGACGAGCTTGATGAGCGCTATGGCGCCCAGCGTGACCGGGCGGCCGGCCGCGTGGGTGAAGCTGAGGCCAGCGCCCACCACCAGAAGCCCCAGCGGCACCGCCGCCTCCCCGGTCAGACGGATCAGGCCCGCGACCGGGCCCGACGGCTCAAGGCCCGACAGGTTCAGAAGCGCGCCCGCCGCGCAGGACAGGATGATGGGATTGCGGGCCAGGGAGGTCAGGGCGCCGCCGAGCGAGCCCGCCTGGCCCGCGCCCCAGCGGGTCAGGACCAGCACGCACACGACGTTGACCGCCGGCGCCAGGATGCCGAAGGCCAGGGCCGCCAGCCCGACGCTCTCCGGCCCCAGCACCCCGGTCGCCACCGGCAGGAAGACGAAGCCGTTCCACCGGATCACGCCCTGAAACACGCTGGTGAAGCCGGGACCGTCCAGCCGGATCAGGGGCCGGGCCAGGAGTGCCGCGATCGCGAAGGCCATGGTCACGCCGACGGTCGAGGCCGCGACGGGCCCGGCGGCGCCCGCGCCGAAGTCCGCGCCCCACACGGCCGGGATCAGGAAGCTGGGGTAAAGGACGAAATAGGACAGCCGCTCGACCGCACGCCACCCGCTTTCCTCCAGAAAGGCGCCGCGTCGCAACAGCCAGCCCAGGGCGATCAGGCCGAAGACCGGCAGGACGCCGTTCAGGACGCCGCTCATCCTCTGAGGCGATCCAACGCCCCCTGGAGAATCCAGGCGGCCGCCGTGCGATCCACGACGCCCGCGCGGCGCTTGCGGGTCAGGTCCAGCTCCTCGATCAGGAAACGCTCCACCCCCGCCGTGGACAGCCGCTCGTCCCAGAAGGCGCAGATCACGGGCCGCAGGCGCTCCAGGTTGCGGGCGAAGGCGCGGGCGGACTGGGCGCGCGGCCCCTCGCTCCCGTCCATATTGACCGGCAGGCCGATGACGAGCGCGGAGGCGCGACGCTCGTCCATCATGGCGAACAGGCGCTCGGCGTCGGGCGTGAACTTCGTCTTCCGGATCGTCTGAAGCGGGCTGGCGATCATGCGGGTGGCGTCGGACGCGGCCACGCCGATCGTCGTCTCACCCAGATCCAGCCCGAACCACGGCGTGTTCGGCGGCGTGTGGGCGGCGAGGTCCTGAAGGTCGATGACGGGCACGCCTGCCCGCTAGGCGTTGCGTTCGACGCTGTCAAAGGCGAGCATGGCCGCCTGCACGAACATTCGGGGACTCGTCGCATGATCCGACCCACGCTCGCCATCCTGCTGGCCGCCGGCGTTCTGGCTGCGTGCGACCGCGGCGCCGAGGATACGGCCCCGGCCGGCCCGCCCGCCGCCCTGACGCCCGCCGGCGAGCCGACGACGGTGGAGGTGGATGAGGCGACGTGGCTCCAGGCCGCGGCGACGGTGGTTCAGCTGCACGCGATCGAGGACCAGAACGCCAAGGTGTTCGGCACCGCCCAGGGCGACCCGGCGGTCAACGGCCTGTACACCTTCGTCGCCTTCTTCGAGAGCACGGCTGACGGCTGGCGGGTGTTCCGGATCGGCGATTTCGAAAGTTTCGAGGTTCTGGGCGTCGCCCCCGGGCGGATCGACCTGGAGATTCGCGAGAGCGCGGTCGACGGGGACTCCGGCCAGATCGTGGGCGCAGAACGTCGGCTGATCGTCGGTTGGACCCCCGGGGCCGACGGCGCGCCGCCGCAGACGATCACGGTCACCCCCGCGGCCGATCCCGCCGAGGCCAGCCCGCCGGCGGCCGAGTAACGGACGCCGACCCTTGTGAGCCCGACGTTCGAGCGCTAATCCCGGCCGCTTGAGTTCCCGAAACGTCCGGAGCGCCCGATGGCCATCGACGCCGCGACGGTGAGGCGCGTCGCCCACCTCGCCCGCATCAAGACTCCCGAGGATCGGCTCGAGCCGCTGGCGGCCGAGCTGAACGGCATCATGGCCTGGATCGAGCAACTGAACGAGGTCGACGTCGAGGGCGTGGAGCCCATGACCTCGAACGTGCGCCAGCCGCTGCGCCTGCGCGACGACATCGTCACCGACGGCACCAAGGTGGACGCGGTCCTGTCCAACGCGCCGAAGTCCGCCGACGGCTTCTTCGTCGTGCCGAAGGTGGTGGAATGAGCGAACTGACCTCCCTCACCCTCAAGGCCGCGCTGGACGGGCTCAAGGCGCGCCAGTTCTCCTCGGAAGAGCTCACCGGGGCGTTCCTGACGACCATCGAGGCGGCCAATCCGACGCTGAACGCCTATGTCGAGGTCACCGCCGACAGGGCGCTGGAGATGGCCCGCGCATCGGACGCGCGGCTGGCCAGGGGCGAGGCCGGGGCGCTGGAAGGCGCGCCGCTGGGGATCAAGGACCTGTTCTGCACCGACGGGGTGCAGACGACGGCCGGCTCCAACATGCTGAAGGGCTTCGTCCCGCCCTATGAATCGACCGTCACCGCGAACCTTTGGCGCGACGGGGCGGTGATGCTGGGCAAGCTGAACATGGACGAGTTCGCCATGGGCTCGTCCAACGAGACCTCGGCCTTCGGGCCGGTGAAGAACCCATGGAAGTCAAAGACATCCAACGCAGACCTGACACCGGGCGGCAGCTCGGGCGGCTCGGCCAGCGCCGTGGCGGCGGACCTGTGCCTGGCGGCCACCGCATCGGACACGGGCGGCTCGATCCGCCAGCCGGCGGCCTTCACCGGCACCGTCGGGATCAAGCCGACCTACGGCCGGGCCAGCCGCTACGGCATGGTGGCCTTCGCCAGCTCACTCGATCAGGCGGGGCCCATCACCAAGACGGTCGAGGACGCGGCCATCCTGCTGCGCTCCATGTGCTCGTTTGATCCGAAGGACTCCACCAGTCTGGACGTGGAGACCCCGGACTGGACCGCCAGCCTCGGTCAGGGCGTGAAGGGGCTGAAGATCGGCGTGCCCCGCGAATACGTCGTGGACGGCATGCCCGCCGAGATTCAGGCGCTGTGGGACAAGGGCGTGGAGTGGCTGAAGGCCGCGGGCGCCGAGATCGTCGAGATCAGCCTGCCGCACACCAAATACGCCCTGCCGACCTATTACATCGTGGCCCCGGCCGAGGCCTCGTCGAACCTGGCGCGCTATGACGGCATGCGGTTCGGCCACCGGGCGGACAAGGCGGCCAGCCTGACCGACCTCTATGAGACCACCCGCGCCGAGGGCTTCGGCAAGGAGGTCCAGCGCCGCCTGACCATCGGCGCCTATGTGCTGTCGGCCGGATTCTACGACGCCTACTATGTCCGGGCGCTGAAGGTGCGCCGCCGCATCGCCGAGGACTTCGACAAGGTCTGGGGCCAGGTGGACGCGATCCTGACGCCGTCGACGCCGTCGGCCGCCTTCGCGATCGGCGACAAGCAGATCGACCCGGTGACGATGTACCTGAACGACGTCTTCACGGTGACCGCGAACCTGGCCGGCCTGCCGGGCGTCTCGGTGCCGGCGGGGCTGGACTCCCGCGGCCTGCCGCTGGGCCTTCAGGTCATCGGCAAGGCGCTGGACGAGGCGACGGTGTTCCGTGTCGCCGAGGCGCTGGAAGACGCGGCCGGGTTCACGGCCCGGCCGGAGCGGTGGTGGTGAGTAAGTATCCCTCTCCCCGGGGAGAGGGATGACTTCTATCAAAGCGCCTTCAGGTCGGCGTCGATGGCCTCGATCATCGCATCGGTGATCATGCCCTGGGAGAAGGGCTGGACCTGCTTCAGGGTCATGGCCTCGAACTGGGCGCGGGCGGGATGCTGGGCGACGCCCGGCATGTGCTTCTCGAGCACCGCGGCGGTGGCTTCGTTGGCGAGCAGGTCGCGGATCGGGCTGTCGATGGTCAGCTCGGCCTCAGCCTGTGCCTCGGCGTGCGCGGCGTGATCGCCGTGGCCGGCGTGATCGTCGTGGGCCCCCGCGGCGGGCGCGTCCTGGGCGACGGCCGGGGCGGCGAACAGCAGGGCGGCGGCGAGAGCGGTCTTGAACATGGCGGTCTCCAAAGATGAAGCCGCACATGAGCCCGAAATCGTGACCGCGTCACGACAGAATCTTTCCCTCCCGCCCGCGCGAAGCTAGACACGGCCCATGACCGACGCCGCCGCCCCCCGCTATGTCATCGAAGGCCGCACGGGCCCCTGGGAACTGGTTCTGGGCCTGGAGGTCCACGCCCAGGTGGCGTCGAGGGCCAAGCTGTTCTCCGGCGCGGCCGTCGGCTTCGGCGCCGGCCCGAACGAGCAGGTGTCGCTGGTCGATGCGGGCTTCCCCGGCATGCTGCCGACGCTGAACCGCTTCTGCGTCGAGCAGGCGGTGCGGTCGGGCCTGGGCCTGCGCGCGCGGATCAACCTGAAGAGCCAGTTCGACCGGAAGAACTATTTCTATCCGGACCTGCCCACCGGCTATCAAATCAGCCAGCTGTACCACCCCATCGTCGGCGAGGGCGTGGTCGAGGTGGAGCGGGACGACGGCTCGTTCTTCGAGGTGCGGATCGAGCGGCTGCACCTGGAACAGGACGCGGGCAAGCTGATCCACGACCTGTCGCCGACCGAGAGCTACGTCGATCTGAACCGCGCGGGCACCGCCCTGATGGAGATCGTGTCGCGCCCGGACATGCGCAGCCCCGACGAGGCGGTGGCGTATCTGAAGAAGCTGCGCACCATCCTGATCTATCTCGGCACCTGCGACGGCGACATGGAGAAGGGCAATCTGCGCGCCGACGTGAACGTGTCCGTGTGCCGTCCCGGGCAGTACGAGACGTACCGCGAGACCGGCGACTTCGGCCACCTGGGTACGCGCTGTGAGATCAAGAACGTCAACAGCTTCCGCTTCATTTCTCAGGCGATCCAGTATGAGGCGCGGCGCCAGATCGAGATCCTGGAGGACGGCGGCAAGATCGATCAGGAGACCCGCCTGTTCGACCCGAACAAGGGCGAGACCCGGTCCATGCGCTCCAAGGAGGAGGCGCACGACTATCGCTACTTCCCCGATCCCGACCTGCTGCCGCTGGAGCTGGAACAGGCCTGGATCGAGGAGATCAAGGCGTCCCTGCCAGAGCTGCCCGACGACAAGCGCCGCCGCTTCATGGCCGACTACGGCCTGTCGCAGTACGACGCCGGCGTGCTGATCTCGGAACAGGCCAAGGCCGACTACTTCGAGGCCGCCGCGAAAGGGCGCGACGCCAAGCTGGTCGCCAACTGGGTGACGAACGAGGTCTCCGCGCGCTTGGCGGCCGAAGGGCGCGACTTCGACGACAACCCCCTGCCCGCCGCCCATGTGGCCCAGCTGGTCGAGCTGATCGAGACCAACGTCATCTCGTCCAAGATCGCCAAGGAAGTCTTCGACCACGTCTGGAACGGCGAGGGCTCGCCGGCCGAGGTGGTCGAAAAGCACGGCCTGAAACAGGTCACCGACACGGGGGCCATCGAAAAGGCCGTCGACGAGATCATCGCCGCCAATCCGGACAAGGCCGAGGCGGTGAAGGACAAGCCCCAGGCGCTGGGCTGGTTCGTCGGACAGGTGATGAAGGCCACCGGCGGCAAAGCCAACCCGGCGGCGGTCAACGAGATCCTGAAGGCGAAGCTGGGGGTCTGAGGCCCGGTCCGCCGGTTCAGTCGGGGTGGCGCTCCTTGAGCGTCTTCATGCTCCAGCGGGCCATCTCGGCGACGACCTCCGTGTCCACGTCCGCGAGCCGGTTCAGATAGATGCAGCCCTTGCCCGACTTGTGCTTGCCGAGCCGGCTCAGGAAGTCGTCGCGCGCCTCGTCATAGGCCGCCATGTAGAGCACCAGATTGGCCTACCGCGGCGAGAAGCCCGCCAGCGGCGCCTCGCCGGAATGGCCGCTGTCGTAGGTGTAGCGGTACTTGCCGAACCCGATGATCGACGGCCCCCACATGACGGGCGGGTGGCCCGTCGCCTCGGCCAACAGCGCCAGCACGGCTTGGGCGTCCTCCCGCCGGCCGGGGTGATCGACGCTGTCGATGAAGGCCTCGGGCGAGACGGGCGTCGGCTTGGTCTTGGCTTCGTACGGCATCGCAGGCGCCTCCGGGACCCGTGATTGAGGTCTTCACGTCAGGCCACGTCAAGAACCATCGTCCACGCCGACACGCCGCACGACGCGAGACTCACCCCACGCTCGGCAGCGGGATCATGCCGGTCGCCAGGATGACCATGATCAGGACCCAGACGACGGCCGCGATCCAGGTGGTGGTCAGGAACTTCTTCTTCAGCTGCGGATCGGCCGGCGCGCCCCACTGGGCGCCGTCGGTCGGGATCTCGCGATCCTTCTGATCCATGCCGAGGGGCAGGACGGCGAACAGCACCACCCACCAGACGACGAGGAAGATCGCCGTCGCCGTGAACCATCCGACCGGCATCATTGCGCGCCCTCCTTCGGCGTCTCCATCAACTCCACCAGCACCCCGCCCATGTCCTGGGGATGAACGAACAGAATGGGCGTGCCGTGGGCCCCGATGCGCGGCTCTCCGGTTCCCAGGATCGTCGCGCCCTTGGCGCGCAGCGCGTCGCGGGCGGCGAGGATGTCCTCGACCTCGAAACAGACGTGGTGCTGGCCGCCCTTCGGGTTCTTGGCCAGGAAGCCGTGGATCGGGCTGTCCTCGCCCAGCGGCTCGATCAGCTCGATCTGGCTGTTCGGCAGGTCGATGAAGCAGACCCGCACCCCCTGCGCCGGCAGGTCGAACGGCGCGCGCGCGCGCGTGGCGCCCAGCAGGTCGCGGTACATGGCCAGCGAGGCTTCGATCGACGGCGTGGCGACGCCGACGTGGTTCAGACTTCCGATCATGGTCCGGGCCTAGCGCGGCCGGAGGCGGCTGTCGATGCGGCGCTCAATCCTCGTCGCAGCCGGCGCCGAAGCCCGGCGCGCGCAGCGCCAGCAGCATGGAGGCGCGGTCCCCCGGCGTGATCTCGCCCGCCGCCTCCAGCACGCAGCCCACCACGGTGTTCGAGTTCGGCGCCATCAGCCCGTAGGCGACCTCGGTCGTCTCCAGCCGCCGGATCGCGGCGTCGAGCCGGCGGGCCACATCCCGGACATCGCCGGGCGCGGTCGCCACCAGCGTCATCTCGTGCAGCGCCTGTCCCGAGCTTGGGAAGTCGTAGGCCGCGTAGTCGTAGGGCCGCGCCTCCGCCCGCAGCAGATTGGGCCGGTCGATGCGGTGTCGCAGCTTGCCCGCCGTGCTGGCCGAATAGGCCACCGCCCCGCCCGCCTCGGGCACCACCAGGATGTAGGCGTGACGGGGAAACAGCAGGTAGTGCGCCAGATATTTGGTCACGGGGACGAACGGCGGTCCGTCCGGTCCCAGCGCGTGGGCCCCGACGTACACGCCCGGCGGCACGGTGCGCGCGTCGATGCGGCCGAACCGCTGCAGGATGTGGTCGGCCATGGCGTGGTCGAACAGGAACTCCCCGTCCTCGGCCTCGGCCGCCAGATAGGCGCGGATCCGCTCGGCGCTCGGGCGCGGGCCGAGCTCCGGATAGATGTCGGCGAAGGCGTCGGCGCTCACGCGCTCGCCGTCCAGCGGACTGTGCCACAGCGCCTTCAGCTCGTGCGCCATGCGTCCTGCGGGATCGTCGCCCCGGAAGGTGGACAGGCTGAGCGCCAGGTTCACCACGGCGAACAGCAGCACGAGCCCGGCGAGGCCCTCCGCCGCGATGACCGCGAGACGGCGCCACCCCGTCCAGGGATGCTTGGCGTGACGGACGCGATGGAGAATGCGGCCGAACCGCTCGCGCCCGGCCATGACCTACAGCCTAAGCACGATGGTCTCGACGATCGGGCGGCGGTCCCAGATGCGCTGGCTGGCCTTCTTCAGCGCGCGGGCGACGGCCTGTTCGATGACCAGCTCGTCCTCCAGCGCCTCGCCCTTGAGGTTGCGGACCGCCTGTTCCACGCGCTCTGCGAGTTCGTCCAGCGCATCGCCGAGCGGGCTTTCGTCGTCGCCCGGCAGGCCGATGCCGCGCACGTCGATGTCCGACACGATCTTGCCGCGCCGGTCCATGGCGAAGCTGACCACCAGCACCCCGTTGGTTGAGGCGTGGCGCCGCTCGCGGATCGCCTCGCCCTCCTCGGTCACAAGGCGGCCGCCGTCGACGTAGAGGCGCCCGGCCGGAACCTCGTCGATCACCGACGCCTTGCCGGGCCACAGGCGCACCATGTCGCCGTTGCGCGGGGCGACCGTCTCGGTGATTCCCAGGTCCTGCGCCAGATTGGCGTGCTCCACCAGGAAGCGGCGCACCCCGTGGGTCGGCACCGCGATGCGCGGCCGGATCCAGCGGTACATCTCGCGCAGCTCCTCGCGGCACGGGTGGCCCGAGACGTGGATGCCCGGATGGTCCTTCTCGGTGTAGATGCGCACCCCGCGATCCGACAGCCGGTCCTGCAGCGCGCCGATGGCCAGTTCGTTGCCCGGGATCTGGCGCGACGAGAAGATACAGTGGTCGCCGCGTCCCAGCTTCACATAGGGGTGGGTGCCGTCGGCCACCCGCGACAGCGCCGCGCGCGGCTCGCCCTGGCTGCCGGTGCAGAGATACAGGATCTGGTCGGCCGGCCAGTCGCGCGCCTCCTGATCGGTCAGGAACGGCTGAAGATCCTTCATCAGGCCGACCGACTTGGCCGCGGAGGTGATGCGGTGCATCGACCGGCCCGCCAGGGCCACGCGCCGCCCGGCGGCTTCCGCGGCGCGGCAGACGCTGTCCATCCGCGCCACGTTGGAGGCGAAACAGCCCACGGCGACCCGGCCCTTCAGCGAGCCGATCAGCTCGGCCAGCGCCTCGCGCACCGTGCCCTCGGAGCCGGCGCGGCCCTCGACGAAGACGTTTGTGGAATCGCACACCATCGCCAGGACGCCCTCGTCGCCGAGCGCCGTCAGGGCCGCCGCATCCGTGACCTCTCCGGTGATCGGATCGGGGTCCAGCTTCCAGTCGCCGGTGTGCAGCACCAGGCCGGCGGGGGTGCGGATCGCCAGGCCGTTCGGCTCAGGGATCGAGTGGGTCAGGCTGACCAGATCGATCTGGAACGGCCCCAGCTCGATGCGGCCGCCCAGCGGGACCTCGATGATCTCCACCTCGTCCAGGAGGTTCTGATCACGCAGCTTCTCGCGGATCAGGAAGGCGGTGAAGGGCGTCGCATAGACCGGCGCCTTCATGCGCGGCCAAAGCCAGGCCAGCGCCCCGATGTGGTCTTCATGCGCGTGGGTCAGGACGATGCCCAGAAGGTCCTCGCCCTCCAGGAAGGCCGGGTCCGGCGTGATCACGTCGACGCCCGGCGTCGACAGGTCGCCGAAGGTCACGCCCACGTCGACCACGATCCACTGGCGCGCGTGCCGCGGCCCGAAACCGTAGAGATTCAGGTTCATACCGACCTCGTCCGACCCGCCCAGCGGCAGGAAGACGAGTTCGTCGTTCGTTTGCTTTGTCATGTCCGCCCGATGTGGGGATTGCGGCGCCGGATTTCGAGCAGGCCGCGGATGGTCAGGTCCGGATCGAACCGGTCGATGCTGTCGGTGGCGCCTTCGAACAGGCTGACCACGCCGCCGGTTCCGATCACCGTCATGGGCTTGCCCCATTCGGCCTTGATGCGCGCCACCAGCCCCTCGATCAGGGCGATGTAGCCCCAGAAGACGCCGGACTGCATGTTCGTCACCGTATCCTTGCCGATCACGGTCGGCGGGCGCTGGATGGCGATGCGCGGCAGCATGGCGGCGGCCTCGTGCAGAGCCTGAAGGCTGAGGTTGACGCCCGGCGCGATGATCCCGCCCTCGAAGGCGCCGTCGGCGGCGACCACGTCGAAGGTCGTGGCCGTGCCGGAATCGATCACGATCAGGTCGCCCGGATAGGCCAGGTGCGCGCCGACGGCGTTGACCAGCCGGTCGGCGCCGGCCTCGCTCGGCTTGGCGATCCGCACGGGGATGCCCAGCTCGACGTTCTCGCCGATCACCAGGGGCTCGACGTTCAGATAGCGCCGCGACAGGTTCCTGAGGTTGAAGATCGACTGCGGCACCACGCTGGAGATGATGCAGCTGTCCAGGGCGCCGAGCTCCAGCCCCCGCATCGACAGAAGCTGGGTCAGCCAGACGGCGTATTCGTCGGCGGTGCGGCTCGACTCCGTCGCCGTGCGCCACTGGGCGATCCAGTCGGCGCCGTCGTGGACGGCGAACAGCGTGTTGGTGTTGCCCTGCTCGATGGCCAGAAGCATGCGGTGGTCCGTGGGTCTCGTCAGGCCTTATCGATCAGGATCACGCCCGGCAGATCGCGGAAATGGGCGTCGCAGGTCAGCAACTCGGCCCCGTGCTCCTGGGCGGTGGCATAGATCACCGCGTCCGCCGTGGCCAGCTTGTGCTTGACGCAAGTCTCTGCGGCGATCAGCGCGATCCGCATCGTCATCGGCGCGATCACACAGATGCGGCTGAGCGCGATTGTCGGCTCCAGCAACTCTGGCCGATTCCGCATAAGCCATTTCGTCAACTCGAGCTGGACCATGGTGGGAGCTAGCCAGTCTTCCACCTCCGGCATGGCAGGTCGCACTCGAGCCCCCGTCGGCGTGCCGATCAGGAACTCGATCCAGGCGGACGTATCGACAAGCCGCATCAGTAGCGGTCGTTACGATCTCGATAGCCGCTCGGGTCGGCGCCCTTGGCCATGCCGAACAGATCCTTCAACTCCGGCACCGGCACCAGGACGACGCTCTTGCCTTTCGGAATGAAGGCGAACCTCTGACCCGCCTTCCAACCCAGCTCTTCACGAACTTCCTTGGGAACGGAAATCTGGAACTTGGACGACAGGGTCGTGGTGCTGGACATCGCCTTACTCGGTTCGATCGATCGGCAGATCGTAAGATGCGCCTCATGGCCGGCGGTCGCAAGGCCTCAAGCGGCCTCCCCGAAGAACACGTCGCCCGCCGATATAAGCTTCAGGGAGCCGTCCGGCAGCCTCAGACGCAGCGACCCGTCCGGCTCGACCCCGTCGGCGACGCCGCTGAGGGTCTCGGTCGACAGCCGCGCCACGCACGGGCCGTCCAGTCCCGGCGCACGGCGACGCCAGGCGTCCAGCACCGGCTCGAAGCCGTACCGGTCCCAGCGCTCGCTCCAGGCGGCGAACCGCTCGGCGAGCAGCTCCAGCGCGATCTCCGGGGGCGGGGGATAGGCGATGTCGGGGCGCAGATGCCGCGCCAGCGCGGTCGCCGGTCGCTCCGTCCCCTCCGGCGCATGGGCCAGGTTCACGCCGATGCCGACCGCCAGCCACAGGCCGCCGTCGGCGCGCCCGCCGGATTCCAGCAGGATGCCCGAAGCCTTCCGCCCGGCCAGCAGGACGTCGTTGGGCCATTTGATCGTCACCGCGCCCTCGGCGGCGAAGGCGTCCAGCAGCTCCGCCACCGCCAGGGCCGCCAGGAAGCTGGCCTGCGCCGCCTCCCCGGCCGGACGCCGCGTGGTGGTCAGCAGGGTGGCGAACAGATTGCCCGTGTCGCTCTCCCAGGCCCGGCCGCGCCGACCGCGCCCGGCGGTCTGCCGCCGCGCCGCCAGCCAGAGCGGGCCGGTCTCGCCGCCCTCGGCGCGACGCCGCGCCTCGGCGTTGGTCGAATCGATCTCGTCGAACCAGACGCCTTCGGTCACGACCTCGACCGTCAACCCAGGCCCGAAGCGGCGGTGCGCGCCAGGGGCTCGAGCCAGGTCAGGCCGACGATCACCAGCGGGAAGGCGAAGGCGGCGGCGGCCCATGCGGTGAAGCGGGCCTCGACCGGGCTCTGGTCGGTCGCGGCCTGGTCCTCGGGCGCCGGGTCGAACCACATCACCTTGATGATGCGCAGATAGTAGAAGGCGGCCACGACCGAGGCGACCAGACCGGCCGCGGCGACCTGCCAGTAGCCGGCGTCGGCGGCGGCGCCGAAGACGTAGTACTTGCCCCAGAAGCCCGAGAACGGCGGCATCCCCAGCACCGACAGCGACAGCACCGTCAGGGCGATGGCGGTCACCGGCCGGGTCTTCTTCAGCCCCGCCAGATCCTGGATCGTGCGGATCGGCCTGCCGTTCCTCGACAGGCTGAGCAGCACGGCGAAGAAGCCGAACTGGTCGACGACGTACAGCGTCATGAAGATCAGCATGGCCTGCAGGCCCGCTTCGGTGCCCGCGACGATGCCGAGCAGGGCGTAGCCGATGTTGGCGATGGACGAATAGGCGAGCAGGCGCTGGATGTCCCGCTGCGCCAGGCCCCCGATCGCGCCGACCGCGAAGCTGGCCAGGCAGATCAGGATCAGAACCTGGGACCAGGCGCTCTGGGCCTCGCCGAAGCCCAGCTGCATGGCGCGGGCGAACAGGACCATGGCCGCGACCTTGGGCGCGGTGGCGAACAGGGCCACGACCGGCGTCGGCGCGCCCTCGTAGACGTCCGGCGTCCACATGTGGAACGGCGCGGCCGAGACCTTGAACGCCAGGCCGCAGATCAGGAACACCAGGCCGAACACCAGCCCGGGGGCCGGATCGGCGGTGGCGACCGCAGCGATGTCCTCGAACCGCATGGAGCCCGCGAAGCCGTAGATCAGGCTGGAGCCGTAGAGCAGCAGGCCCGACGACAGGGCGCCCAGGACGAAATACTTCAGACCCGCCTCGGACGCGCGCGCGTCGTCGCGGTGGAAGGCGGCGAGCACATAGAGCGCCAGCGAGTGGAGCTCCACGCCGATGTAGAGCGAGATCAGGTCGCCGGAGGACGCCATCATCGCCATGCCGACGGCCGCCAGCACGATCAGGATCGGGAACTCGAAGCGGGCGATGCGCTCGCGCTGCATCCAGCCGCCGCCCAGCACCACGGCGACCGCGCTGGCCAGATAGATCAGCACCTTGGCGTAGATCGCGAACCGGTCGGACACGAAGGCGCCGTCGAAGGCCGAGCCGAGCGGCACATAGGCGGCGATGGCGGCGGCCGCGATCAGCAGCGCCACCGACAGGATCGAGATCAGCCGCGCGGACTTCTCGCCGATGAAGGCGCCGAGCATCAGCAGCACCATGGCCCCGAGGGCGAGCGTCAGCTCCGAGGCGGCGAGCGGGAGGGCTTGGGACAGGTCAGGCATGGTCTCTCACCCGCCGATCGCGGCGCGATAGGTGGTCGTCAGGGCCTCGACCGAGGCGGCGGTCACGTCCAGCACCACGCCGGGCTGCACGCCCAGCCAGACGGTGCCGACGATCAGGGGCAGGAAGGTCACCAGCTCCCGCGTGTCGATGTCGGCGATGGTCTTGAGCTTCGGGTTCACGATCTCGCCGAACATGACGTTGCGATAGAGCGTCAGCGCATAGACGGCCGAGACGATCACCCCCAGGGCCGCGACGAAGGCGGTCCAGGTGGAGACCTCATAGGCGCCCGTCATCGTCAGGATCTCGCCGATGAAGCCCGAGGTGCCGGGCAGGCCCACATTGGCCATGGTGAACAGCAGGAAGATCGCCGCGTACCAGGGCATCCGGCTGGTCAGGCCGCCGTAGAAGGCGATCTCGCGGGTGTGCATCCGGTCGTAGACGACGCCGACGCACAGGAAGAGCGCGCCCGAGATCAGGCCGTGGCTGATCATCTGGAACACCGCGCCCTGCACGCCGGTGTCGTTGCCGGCGAAGATGCCCATGGTGACGAAGCCCATGTGCGCCACCGACGAATAGGCGATCAGCTTCTTGATGTCCGTCTGCCGGAACGCGACCAGCGAGGTGTAGACGATGGCGATCACCGACAGGGCGAACACCAGCGGCCGGAAGGTCTCGGACGCGTCCGGGAACATCGGCACGTTGAACAGCAGGAAGCCGTAGCCGCCGAGCTTCAGCAGGATGCCCGCCAGGATGACCGAGCCCGCCGTGGGCGCCTGCACGTGGGCGTCCGGCAGCCAGGTGTGCACCGGCCACATCGGCATCTTCACCGCGAAGGAGGCGAAGAAGGCCAGCCACAGGAAGGGCTGCACATAGGGGTCGAAGGCGTAGGTCTTCAGCGCCGGGATGCTGGTGGTGCCGGTCTCATAGGCCATCCACAGCATGGCCAGCAGCATGAGCACGCTTCCCAGCAGGGTGTAGAGGAAGAACTTGTAGGCCGCGTAGATGCGGTTCGCCCCGCCCCACACCCCGATGATGATGAACATCGGGACGAGGGTGCCCTCGAAGAAGATGTAAAACAGGAACAGGTCCAGCGCCGTGAAGACGCCGATCACCAGCGTCTCCAGCACCAGGAAGGCGATCATGTATTCGACCACCCGGTCCTTGATGGTGGTCCAGCTGGCCAGGATGCACAGCGGCATCAGGAAGGCGGTCAGCACCACGAACAGGATCGAGATGCCGTCCACGCCCAGGTGATACTGGGCGCCGGCGAACCACAGGTAGCGCTCGACGAACTGGTAGCCCGGGTTCGAGGCGTCGAAGCCGGCCAGCATGACGACCGAGACGGCCAGGGTGGCCAGGGTCGTGATCAGGGTGATCCAGCGCGCCGCGCCGTCGGCCCCGCCCTTGGAGGCCAACCGGGCGGCCAGGACCAGCGCGGCCCCGACCAGCGGCAGGAAGGTGACGATGCTCAGGATGTGAGGCACGGGATCAGGCTCCCCACGTGGTGATGGCGAAGGCGAGCAGACCCGCCACCCCCAGCAGCATCACGAACGCATAGTGATAGACGTAGCCGGACTGCAGCTTCGACAGCCAGCCGGCGGACTTCAGCGAGGTCCAGGCCGCGCCGTTCGGCCCCAGGCCGTCGATGATCTTCACGTCGCCGACCTTCCAGAACAAGTCGCCCAGCGCCTTGGCGCCCCGCACGAACACGAAGTCGTAGACCTCGTCGAAGTACCACTTGTTGTAGAGGAAAGTGTGCAGCGGCCCGCCGCGCTCGGCCATGCGCCGCGCCAGCCCTTCCTTCACCACATAGAACCAGATCGCGATGAGCGTGCCCGCCGTCGAGACGAACAGCGGCGCCCACAGCACCCAGGTCGGGACCTCGTGGCTGTCGTGCAGCACGTGGTTGTGCTCGGCGGTGTAGATCGCCCCGCGCCAGAACTCGTGCTCGTGGTAGCCGACGAACTGATCGTAGAAGGCGAAGCCCGAGGCGATCGCGCCCACCGACAGGATCAGCAGCGGGACCAGCATCACCCACGGGCTCTCGTGCGGCTTCAGCGGGCCGTGGTGGTGGCCGTGGTCGTCGTGATGCGCGTCATGATGGGCATGGGAGACGTCCGGCTCGGAATGGGTCTCCAGCTGGGCGTCCGACGCGTGGTCGTCGTGGGCGTGGGCATGGCCGTCCTTCCACACCGGCTTGTTGTGGAAGGTCATGAAGATCAGCCGCCACGAATAGTAGGCGGTCAGGCCCGCGGCGAAGAGGCCGACGAAGAAGGCGAACATGCCCACCGGATTGTCGGCGCCGGCGGCGAAGGCGCTCTCCAGGATCGAGTCCTTCGAATAGAAGCCGGCGAAGCCCCACTTCAGCTCGGGCACGCCCAGGCCGGTGATGGCGATCGTGCCGATCATCATGACCGCGTAGGTGACGGGCAGCAGCTTGGCCAGGCCGCCCATGTTCCGCATGTCCTGCTCGTGGTGCATGCCGTGGATCACCGAGCCGGCGCCCAGGAACAAGAGGGCCTTGAAGAAGGCGTGGGTGAACAGGTGGAACATCGCCGCCTGATAGGCGCCGACGCCGGCGGCGAAGAACATGTAGCCGAGCTGCGAACAGGTCGAATAGGCGATGACCCGCTTGATGTCGTTCTGGGTCAGGCCGACGGTCGCGGCGAACAGGGCCGTCACCGCGCCCACGATGGCCACGATCTGGGCCGCCACCGGGGCGTATTCGAACAGCGGGCTGAGCAGGCAGACCATGTAGACGCCCGCCGTCACCATGGTGGCCGCGTGGATCAGGGCCGACACCGGCGTCGGGCCCTCCATCGCGTCCGGCAGCCAGGTGTGCAGGAAGAACTGGGCCGACTTGCCCATGGCGCCGATGAACAGCAGGAACGCCGCCAGATCCAGCGCCGACCAGGTCTGGCCCAGGAAGCTCCAGCCCTCGCCCGCGCGGTCGGCGATCAGCGGGAACAGCTCGGCGAACTGGATCGTGCCGAACATCCAGAAGACCGTCATGATGCCGAGCGCGAAGCCGAAGTCGCCGACCCGGTTGACGACGAAGGCCTTGATGGCGGCGGCGGACGCGGTCGGCTTCTTGTACCAGAAGCCGATCAGCAGATAGGACGCCAGGCCCACGCCCTCCCAGCCGAAGAACAGCTGCATGAAGTCCGCGGCCGTGACCAGCGCCAGCATGGCGAAGGTGAACAGCGACAGATAGGCGAAGAAGCGCGGCCGGCTGTCGTCCTCGGCCATGTAGCCCCAGGAATACAGGTGGACGAGCGCCGAGACCGTCGTCACCACGATCAGCATCACCGCCGACAGGCCGTCGATGCGGATGGCCCAGTTCGACTGGAAGTCGCCGACGTTGATGAAGGGCGCCAGCGTCACGGTGAAGGGCTCCAGCCCGCCCCAGGTCCACTGGCTGAAGACGGTCCAGGCGACCGCGCACGAGAAGAACAGGAGGCCCGTGGTCACCGCCTGGCTGGCGATGTTCCCGATCCGGCGGCCGGTCAGGCCGGCGACGGCCGCGCCCAGAAGCGGCGCGAAGACCCCGAGGGTGACGAGAAGTTCGATGGTCACGGTCAGCCCTTCATCACCGAGGCGTCGTCAACCGCGATGTCGCCGCGGTTCCTGAAGAAGGTCACGAGGATGGCCAGGCCGATCGCGGCCTCGGCCGCCGCGACGGTCAGGACGAACATCGCCATGATCTGACCGGACACCTCGTTGAGGTAGGCCGAAAAGGCGACGAAGTTGATGTTCACCGCGAGCAGGATCAGCTCGATCGACATCAGGATGATGATGACGTTCTTGCGGTTCACGAAGATGCCGAACACCCCGATGGTGAACAGCATGGCGCCGACCGCCAGATAGTGGGCGAGGCCGATTTCCATCAGAGCAGCTCCTCGGGACGGACGCCGGAGCCGATCGCGGGGGTGCGCACCTCGATGGCCTTCTTGCGGTCGCGGTTGACCTGGTCGCCCGGGTTCTGGCGACGGATGTGCGGCTTGTGGCGCAGCGTCAGGGTGATGGCGCCGATCATGGCGATCAGCAGAACGATCCCGGCCGCCTGGAAGAAGTAGACGTAGTCCGTGTAGAGCACCCGGCCGATGGCCTCGATGTTGGTCATCTCCGGCGTCGGCGCGACCGGGCCGACCGCGTCGCGGGCCGCCCCGCCCTGCACCACCGCCAAGGATACCACGATCATCTCGGCCAGCAGCACCCCGGCGATGATCCCGCCGAACGGCAGGTATTTGGCGAAGCCCTCGCGCAGCCGCACGAAGTCGACGTCCAGCATCATGACCACGAACAGGAACAGCACCGCGACCGCGCCGACGTAGACCACGACCAGCAGCATCGCCAGGAACTCAGCGCCCAGCAGGACGAACAGCCCCGCCGACGAGAAGAACGCCAGGATCAACCACAGCACGCTGTGCACCGGGTTCCGCGCCATGACGACGAGGAAGGCCGACAGGACGGCGGTCGCCGCCAGCAGATAGAAGGCCAGGCCTTGCAACATGTCCGGGACCAAGCCCCCTTTTTTCGTCCTCGCGACGCGATCGCCGCGCTTATTAGCCACTTCCCTCTCCCTGTGGGAGAGGGCTTGAGCGCCCGAGAGCCCGCCCGGGCGATCGGACCTGCGCGAAAGGGTGAGGGGCTAGGTCGAAAGGCCTTCGGAGGGCAACCCCTCACCCTTTCGGCTTCGCGCATCGCTGCGCTCTGCGAGCCTCAAGCCCTCTCCCGCCGGGAGAGGGTTCCTCACCGATACGGCGCGTCGAGTTCCAGATTCTTCGCGATCACCCGCTCCCAGCGATCGCCGTTCGCGAGCAGGCGCTCCTTGTTGTAGTAGAGCTCCTCACGCGTGTCGGTGGAGAACTCCTGGTTCGGCCCCTCGACGATCGCGTCCACCGGGCAGGCCTCCTGGCACAGGCCGCAGTAGATGCACTTGACCATGTCGATGTCGTAGCGGGTCGTGCGGCGGCTGCCGTCCGGGCGCGGCTCGGACTCGATGGTGATCGCCTGGGCCGGGCAGATGGCCTCGCACAGCTTGCAGGCGATGCAGCGCTCCTCGCCGTTCGGATAGCGGCGCAGCGCGTGCTCGCCGCGGAAGCGCGGCGACAGGGGGTTGCGCTCGAACGGATAGTTCACGGTGGCCTTGGGCCTGAGCATGTACTTCACGGACAGGCCGATGGCGCCGATGACGTCCAGCATCATCGCGCCCTTGGTCGCCTGGACGATACGGGTGAACATCAGTCGGGGTCTCCGGGGCGCGTGCAGTCGCGCTCGTAGCGTTCGGTGGTCTTGTCCATCATGGCGCACAGGCGCCGGCGCTCGGCCTCGCGGTACTCGATTTCCTGCTGGCGGCGCTCCCACTGGTAGGAGCTCTGCGGCATGGCCTCATAGGCCGGCGCGCAGGCCGTGAGCGAAAGAGCGGCGATCAGGAGGGCGACGACGCGCATCACGCCCCCACCACGAACACGCGCCAGGCCGAGACCGCGGCCACGGCCACCAGCGAGGTCGGCAGGAAGATCTTCCAGCCCAGTCGCATCAGCTGGTCGTAGCGGTAGCGGGGCACGAAGGCCTTCACCATCGCGATCATCACGAACCAGAAGACGATCTTGGAGGCGAACACCAGGAAATAGAACAGGTTGGCCCAGAATTCCGGCCAGGCTTCGAGGAAGTCGGTGGGGAAGCCCGGATGCCAGCCGCCGAAGAACAGCAGGCTGATCATGGCGCACATGAAGACGATGTTGGCGTATTCGCCGATCATGAACAGCAGGTACGGGGTGGAGCTGTACTCCACCTGATAGCCGGCCACGAGCTCGGACTCGGCCTCGGGCAGGTCGAACGGCGGGCGGTTCGTCTCGGCCAGCGCCGAGATGAAGAAGATGATCGCCATCGGGAACATGATCAGCACGGTGGGCCAGGTGTCGGCCCCGCCGCCGAAGGCGAACCAGTTCCAGATCCAGCCCCCCTGCTCCGTCACGATGGCGGTCAGGTTCATGGTGCCGGCGAGCAGGATCACATTGATGATCACCAGGCCGATGGAGACCTCGTACGACACCATCTGCGCGGCGGACCGCAGCGACCCCAGGAACGGGTACTTCGAGTTCGAAGCCCACCCGCCCATGATGATGCCGTAGACGCCCAGCGAGCTGATCGCGAAGATGTAGAGGATGCCGACGTTCAGGTCGGAGATGACCCAGCCCGGCGCGAACGGCACCACCGCCCACGCGATGAAGGCCAGGATGAAGGTGATCAGCGGCGCCAGGAGGAACACCGCCTTGTCGGCCCCGGCCGGGATCACGACCTCCTTCAGCACGAACTTGAAGAAGTCCGCGAACGACTGAAGCAGGCCGAAGGGGCCGACGACGTTCGGCCCTTTGCGCAGCTGCACGCCCGCCCAGATCTTGCGGTCCGCGAGCAGCAGGAAGGCCAGCGAGATCAGGATGCCGACCGTCACCAGCAGGATGCCGCCGGTGGTGATCAGGGTCCAGCCGAGGGGGGTGGTCCAGAAGTCCATGGCTTACTCCGCCGCCAGCAGGGCCGGCTGCGAGCGCTGGGCGCTCAGCTCGGCCATCGTCGCGCTGGCGCGCTGGATCGGGTTCATCAGGTAGGGGTCGGTGATCGGCGAGCGGAACGCCACATCGCCCAGTTCGCCTTTCTGTCCAAGGGCTTCGACCTTGAAGCCCTGGGCCGGCGCCAGATAGTCGACGCGGCCGAAGGTCGGGTGATCCGCCATCAGCCGGGTCCGCAGCTGGTCCAGGTTGTCGTAGGGCAGCGTGTGGCCGACGCGTTCGGACAGGGCGCGCAGGATGGCCCAGTCCTCCTTGGCATCGCCCTTGGGGAAGACCACCCGCTCGGCCATCTGCACCCGGCCCTCGGTGTTGACGTAGAGGCCTGGCTTCTCGGTCCAGGCCGCGGCCGGCAGGATGACGTCCGCGCCGTGTGCGCCCCGGTCGCCGTGGCTGCCCAGATAGATCTTGAACGCGCCCGACGCCGAGGCGTCGATCTCGTCGGCCCCCATCAGGAACAGCACGTCCAGCGCGCCCTTCTTGACCATGTCGACGGCCGACAGGCCGCCCTCGCTGGGGACGAAGCCCATGTCCAGGCCGCCGACGCGGCTGGCGGCCGTATGCAGCACGTTGAAGCCGTTCCAGCCGTCCTTGACCACGCCGAGCTTGGCCGCCAGGCGCGCGACGGCGTTGAGGGTCGCGGGACCGTCCGGCCCCGCCAGGACGCCCGCGCCGACGATGATCATCGGCCGCTCGGCCTGACCAAGCGCGTCGGCCGCGGCCTTGGGAAGGCGCGACAGGGTCTTCGAGCCGTGACCCAGGAAGTCATAGTCGTAGGTCAGCTCCGCCCGCTCGCCGATCAGGCCGACCCGCGTCTTCCCGGTCAGCCAGGCCTTGCGGATGCGCGCGTTCAGCAGCGGCGCCTCCAGACGCGGGTTCGTGCCGATCAGCAGGATGGCGTCCGCCTGCTCCACGCCGGCGAGGCCGCTGTTGAACAGCCAGCCCTCGCGCGGGCCGGCGCCGAGGATCGAGCCGTCCTGGCGGCAGTCGGTGTTGGGCGAGCCCAGCGCCCGGAACAGGTCCAGCGCCGCCTTCATCGATTCCGCGTCCTGCAGGTCGCCGGCGACGACGCCGATCCGGTCAGGGCTCGCCGCCTTCAGCTTCGCGGCCACGGCGTCCAGCGCCTCGGCCCAGGTGGCGGGGCGCAGCTTGCCGTCCTCGCGCAGCCACGGGCGGTCGAGGCGACGCACGTTCAGCCCGTCCACCACATAGCGGCTGCGGTCGGCCAGCCACTCCTCATTGATGCCCTCGTGCACCCGCGGCAGGATCCGCATCACCTCCGCGCCCCGGCTGTCGGCGCGGATGTTGGAGCCCAGCGCGTCCATCACGTCGATGGTCTCGGTCTTCTTCAGCTCCCACGGGCGATAGTGGAACTGCCACGGCCGGTGGGTCAGGGCGCCCACCGGGCACAGGTCGTTGACGTTGCCGGACAGCTCGGAATCGATGTTCTTCTCGAGGTAGGTCGTGATCTCAGCGTCCTCGCCGCGGGAGATCATGCCGATGTCCGGAACGCCCGCGACCTCCGAGATGAAGCGAACGCAGCGCGTGCACTGGATGCATCGCGTCATGAAGGTCTTCACCGTCGGGCCCATGTTCTTTTCTTCGACGGCGCGCTTGTTCTCGGCGTAGCGCGAGCCGTCGCGGCCATAGCCCATGGCCTGGTCCTGCAGGTCGCACTCGCCGCCCTGGTCACAGATCGGGCAGTCCAGCGGGTGGTTGATGAGCAGGAACTCCATCACCCCTTCGCGGGCCTTCTTCACCATGGGCGTGTCGGTGAAGATCTCCTGGCCCTCGGCGGCCGGAAGCGCACAGCTGGCCTGCGGCTTGGGCGGCCCCGGCTTCACCTCGACCAGGCACATGCGGCAGTTGCCGGCGATCGACAGGCGCTCGTGATAGCAGAAGCGCGGAATCTCATGGCCCGCGCGCTCGGCGACCTGCAGCACGGTCATGCCGGGCTCGAACTCGGTCTCGACGCCGTTGACCTTGGCGATGGGCATCAGCGGGCCTCTTCGTCAGCGCGAACGGCGAGCATCGCCTGTTCGCTCGTCCCGTCGGGGAACGTCTGGTTCACTTCGATCTCTTCGCCGCGCAGCACATAGCGCACGACCGGGTCCTCGGCGGTGTCCATCCAGCGCTCCTGCGCCGGGTCCGGCAGGCCGGTGGGCCGCCAGCTGATCACGTCGCCCTCGACGCGGCACTCTGCGAACATGCGTCCGCCGTCGACCGGCGCCCGCCAGGAGGCGCGCACCACCCGGCCGTCCAGCCCCTCGATCTGCACGTCCGCGACCTGCTGGCCGTGAATGGCCGCCAGCCCCGCGCGGCAGACCCGGCGCAGGTCCGCCGC
This sequence comes from Brevundimonas balnearis, assembly GCF_042434805.1. NCBI lineage: Bacteria > Pseudomonadati > Pseudomonadota > Alphaproteobacteria > Caulobacterales > Caulobacteraceae > Brevundimonas > Brevundimonas balnearis. The sequence continues at coordinate 62,253 of NZ_JBHLSW010000001.1, forward strand.
CGTCAGCTCGGCCGGCGCGACCGCGACCGCGTCCGACGTCGGCTGGCCGGCGCTGGCCGCCTCCGACGCGTCCGGCTGAGGCGCGCCCTGGCCGCAGGCGGCGAGCGCCAGGGCGGACAGACCGATGAGGGACAGGCGCAGACTCATGCTCACTCCGCCGCGATCGCGTGGCCGGCGAAGTTGGCGCGGCGGCTGCGGTACTGGGCGATGCGGTCCTCGATCTCGTGGCGGAAGTGCCGGATCAGGCCCTGCACCGGCCAGGCGGCGGCGTCGCCCAGCGCGCAGATGGTGTGGCCCTCGACCTGGCCGGCGACGTCCAGCAGGAGGTCGATCTCCGACGGATCCGCCTCGCCCACCGCCATCCGCTCCAGCACGCGCCACATCCAGCCGGTGCCCTCGCGGCACGGGGTGCACTGGCCGCAGCTCTCGTGCTTGTAGAAGTAGCTGATGCGGGCGATCGCCTTCACCAGGTCGGTCGACTGGTCCATGACGATGACCGCCGCGGTGCCCAGCCCCGAGCGCATCTCGCGCAAGGAGTCGAAGTCCATCAGCGCCGTCTCGGCCATCTCGGCCGTGATCAGCGGCACCGACGAGCCGCCCGGGATCACGGCCTTCAGGTTGCCCCAGCCGCCCCGCACGCCGCCGCAGTGCTCCTCCAGCAGCTGACGCAGCGGAATCGACATGGACTCTTCCACGTTGCAGGGCGTGTTCACGTGGCCCGAGATGCACATCAGCTTGGTGCCGGTGTTGTTCGGCCGGCCGAAGCCCGCGAACCAGTCCGCCCCGCGCCGCAGGATCGTGCCCACGACCGCGATCGACTCGACGTTGTTCACCGTGGTCGGACAGCCGTACAGGCCCGCGCCCGCCGGGAACGGCGGCTTCAGGCGCGGCTGGCCCTTCTTGCCCTCCAGGCTTTCCAGCAGCGCCGTCTCCTCGCCGCAGATGTAGGCGCCGGCGCCGTGGTGGACGTAGACGTCGAAATCCCAGCCGTGGATGTTGTTCTTGCCGATCAGGCGGGCCTCATAGGCCTGTTTGACCGCCTCCTCGAGCACCTCGCGCTCGCGAACGTACTCGCCGCGCAGATAGATGTAGCAGGCGTGGGCCTGCATGGCGAAGCTGGCGATCAGGCAGCCCTCGATCAGCAGGTGGGGATCATGGCGCATGATCTCCCGGTCCTTGCAGGTGCCGGGCTCGGACTCGTCGGCGTTGACCACGAGGTAGTGCGGCCGGTCCTTCACCTCCTTGGGCATGAAGGACCACTTCAGACCGGTCGAGAAGCCCGCGCCGCCGCGTCCGCGCAGCCCGGAGTTCTTCACCTGGGCGATGATCCAGTCGCGGCCCATGGCCAGCATGTCCGGCGTGGCGTTCCAGCAGCCGCGCTTGCGGGCGCCCTCCAGGCTCCAGTCGTGCAGGCCGTAGAGGTTGGTGAAGATGCGGTCCTTGTCTTCCAGCATGCCGATCATCGGGCCGTCTCCTGAACGTCCGCCGCCGCCCAGGCCGCGGCCACGCGGGCGAGACAGCTCGCTTCGACGGTCGCGGGTCTCGCGTTCGTTGACGACCGGCGTCCGGTCGCCGGGGCTGGGTTTCTGGGGAGCTTGGCTTGGCGCATCAGGCGATCCGGAGGACGGGGTCGGCGACAGGGGCGCGGCGGGCGCCCGGGACGAAGGTTGCGGCGGCTGCTGGGCTTGCGCCTGGGCCCCGCCGAGCGACAGGGACGTGGCCCCCGCCAGATTGGCCAGGAACACGCCCGCCTGGCGCGCCGCCTGGGCCAGACGTCCGGCCCCTCGCCGCCTTGAATCCGAACTCATGACGCCGCCCCCAACGTCCGGTTTCCGTCAGACCCGCAGATGATGCCGCGCGCGTGCGAAGGGCGCGCGACGTTTCGCCTGAACCGATCATCGCGCCGCTCCGTCGAGCTCCGCCATACGGCGACGGTGATGGCGGGTGCGCATGGCGATCGACGAGATGACCAAGACCCAGCCCGCGGCCAAGAGGCCGTAGGCGACCACGACGCCCTGCTCGGCCCAGGCCTGGCCGCCGTCGCGCGCCGCCGCGACCCACAGGGCGGCGATCACGATCAGGGCGAGCCCGCCCCAGCGCCAGCGCCAGCCGACGCGGCGCAGCTCGCGCCGATAGGCGGCGCGGCCGTCCTCGGTGCTGAGGTCGGGAGGCGTCATCCCGTCACCGGCTCCGCGTTCGGGAGCTTCTTGATCGGCTTGGCCGCCGAGCCGTCATAGAGCTTCGGATCGGTCAGGGTCAGCGGACCGCCGGCCGGCGCCGAATTGGTGCGTTCGACGTAGGTGCCCGGCTTCGGCGTCTTGCCCGCCGCGAAGTCGTCGATGATCTGGGCCAGCGTTTCCGGCGTCAGGTCCTCGAAATAGTAGTCGTTGATCTGGGCCATCGGCGCGTTGACGCAGGCGCCCAGGCACTCGACCTCCTGCCAGGTGAAGCGGCCGTCGGCGCTGAGCCTGTCCTTCGGCCCGATCTTGTCCTTGCAGACCTTCATCAGGTCGCCCGAGCCCCGCAGCATGCACGGGGTGGTGCCGCACACCTGGATCAGGGCGGTCGTGCCGACCGGCTCCAGCATGAACATGGTGTAGAAGGTCGCCACCTCCAGCACCCGGATGTAGGGCATGCCCAAGAGTTCGGCGATCGCGCGGATCGCGGGCTCGGAGACCCAGCCCTCCTGCTTCTGCACCAGCCACAGGATCGGGATCACCGCCGACTGGCGGCGGTCGGCCGGATACTTGGCGATCCACCAGTCGGCCTTGGCCCTGGTCGCCTTCGAGAAGGCGAAGGTCGCCGGCTGTTCCTTGGCGAGACGACGGACGCTCATTGCGACGGATACCTCTGAAGGGCGACGATGCGCGCGCGCGCGCGGCGAACGACCGGCAGCCATTGGGCCAGGAGCCCCGCGCCGGCGATGGAGAACATCGCGCCGGTCCACCAGGCCTGATCCCGCAGCGCGGGCTCGAGGGCCCCGATCACCACGATGACGAGGAACGGCGCGATGGGCCCCGTGACGATCAGGTCGTCGCGGACCGCGCCTCGCCAGCCCTCGGGGTGGCGGCGAGCCCTCGGACCCGTGATCGCGGCGAGCAGGAGAACGCCGACGAACGCGGCCACGACGATCGCCACCACGGCCCAGAACAGGATGTCGGCCAGCAGCGCCGTCACCGGTCCACCTCCCCGAACACGATGTCGAGCGACCCCAGGATGGCGGAGACGTCGGCCAGCATGTGGCCGCGGTTCATCCAGTCCATCGCCTGCAGGTGGCGGAAGCCGGGCGCGGAGATCTTGCAGCGGTACGGCTTGTTGGTGCCGTCGGACACCAGATAGACGCCGAACTCGCCCTTCGGCGCCTCGACGGCCGCATAGACCTCGCCCTCGGGCGTGCGGAAGCCCTCGGTATAGAGCTTGAAGTGATGGATCAGCGCCTCCATCGAGCGCTTCATCTCGGCCCGGCGCGGCGGGACGATCTTGTTGTCCTCGACCATCACGGGCGCGCCGACGTAGTTGCGCAGCCGGTGGATGCACTGCTCCATGATCCGCACCGACTGCTTCATCTCCTCGACGCGGACGAGGTAGCGGTCCCAGCAGTCGCCGTTCTTGCCGACGATGACGTCGAACTCCAGGTCGGCGTAGCACTCGTAGGGCTGCGACTTGCGCAGGTCCCAGGCGATGTCGGAGCCGCGCAGCATCACGCCCGAGAAGCCCCAGGCCAGCGCCTGCTCCTTGGACACCACGCCGATGTCGACGTTGCGCTGCTTGAAGATGCGGTTCTCGGTGACGAGGCTCTCGATGTCCTTGAGCGCCGCCGGGAAGGTCTTGCACCACCGGTCGATGTCGTCGATCAGGTCGGCGGACAGATCCTGGTGCACGCCGCCCGGCCGGAAATAGTTGGCGTGCAGGCGAGCGCCCGAGGCGCGCTCGTAGAACACCATCAGCTTCTCGCGCTCCTCGAAGCCCCAGAGCGGCGGTGTCAGGGCGCCGACGTCCATGGCCTGGGTCGTCACGTTCAGCAGGTGCGACAGGATCCGCCCGATCTCGCTGTAGAGCACGCGGATCAGCTGGGCCCGATAAGGCACGTCGATGCCCAGCAGGCGCTCGATGGCCAGGCAGAAGGCGTGCTCCTGGTTCATCGGCGAGACGTAGTCCAGCCGGTCGAAGTACGGCACGTTCTGGAGGTAGGTGCGCGCCTCCATCAGCTTCTCGGTGCCGCGATGCAGCAGGCCGATATGCGGATCGACGCGGGTCACGACCTCGCCGTCGAGCTCCAGCACCAGCCGCAGCACGCCGTGGGCGGCCGGGTGCTGGGGGCCGAAGTTGATGGTGAACTTGCGGTCGTCGAGCGCGCGGGCGTGCTCGCTGCGCGTGTCCAGCGGCATGTCGGCGAAGGCGTCGACGTCGGTGGTCGGGGTCACGGGGGTCTTGGCGCCGTCAGCCATCAGCGAGGTCCTCGTCCAGCGACGCCTTGCGCCGCGTCAGCGCCACCAGCCAGCCGAGCGCGAGCGTCAGGACGCCCATGCCGGAGACGGCCGCCGTCGAAATCTCCCAGTCGCCCGTCAGCACCGCGATCGCCAGCGGCGTCGACAGGAGCACCGCCGACGCCCCCAGCAGCGCGCTCTGAAGCTCCCCCGCCGACAGCCTGCGGATGCCCGCGCCGACCGCCAGGCACACCACCGCGATCATGATCGCCACGCCCAGCGCCTGCAGCTGCCCCTGCTCCACCTCCGGCGCGCGCGTGAACCAGCCGGTCAGCCGCGCGCCCAGCGTGAACAGAAAGGCCGTCGAGAAGGTCACCAGGAAGAACGAGGCGGCGGACCGGGCGGCGGTGCGGTTCATGGCCGATCATCCCTTGTGCTTGGGCGGTTCGCCCGGCTGAGCCTTCTCATCGCCCGGCAACACCGGCGCCGGGTACTCAGCCCCTTCCCAGGGGGACAGGAAATCGAAGTTGCGGAACTCCTGCTGCAGACGCACGGGCTCATAGACCACGCGCTTCTGCTCCTCGTCGTAGCGGACCTCGACATAGCCGGTCATCGGGAAGTCCTTGCGCAGCGGATGCCCCTCGAAGCCGTAGTCGGTCAGCAGGCGGCGCAGGTCCGGATGGCCGGAGAACAGCATGCCGTACATGTCGAACGCCTCGCGCTCGAACCATTCGGCGGACGGATAGACGCCGATGACGCTGGGCACCGGCTGGACCTCGTCGGTCGCCACCTTGACCCGCACCCGCACGTTCCGGGTCAGCGACAGCAGGTGGTAGACCACCTCGAACCGCTCGGCGCGGTCGGGATAGTCGGCGCCGCACACGTCCAGCAGCTGCTGGAAGCCGAAGCGGTCCTTCAGCGCGCCCAGAACCTCGACGATCCGCTCGCGCGGCGCGACCAACGTCAGTTCGCCGAACGCCACCTGGGCCTCGACGCCCAGCTCGGCCACCATCTCGGTCCCCAGCGGGGTCAGCGCGGCCTCGGTCGCCGCGATCCGCTCCAGCGCGTTCATCGCTCGATGGTCCCCGTGCGACGGATCTTCTTCTGCAGCTGCAGCAGGCCGTAGATCAGCGCCTCGGCGGTCGGCGGACAGCCGGGCACATAGACGTCGACCGGCACGACCCGGTCGCAGCCGCGCACGACGCTGTAGCTGTAGTGGTAGTAGCCGCCGCCGTTGGCGCAGCTGCCCATCGACACGACATAGCGCGGGTCGGGCATCTGGTCATAGACCTTGCGCAGCGCCGGAGCCATCTTGTTGGTCAGGGTGCCGGCGACGATCATCAGGTCGGACTGGCGCGGGCTGGCGCGCGGGGCCATGCCGAAGCGCTCCAGGTCGAAGCGCGGCATCGAGGCCTGGATCATCTCCACCGCGCAGCAGGCCAGGCCGAACGTCATCCACATCAAGGAGCCCGTGCGCGCCCAGGTGATGACGTCGTCCAGCGCCGCCGTCAGGAAGCCGTGCTCGGCCAGCTCGGTGTTGACCGCCTCGAAGAACTTGTCGTGGACGGCGGGGTCATAGCCCTGGACCGTCGAGCGCGCGCCCTCGCCGTAGGGCGTCAGCGCCGAGGTCGGCCCCTCGATCTTGGGGGTGATCACTCCCATTCCAGCGCGCCCTTCTTCCACTCGTAGAGGAACCCGACCGTCAGCACGCCCAGGAACGCCATCATCGACCAGAAGGCGAAGACCATGCCTTCACGGCTCAGGTCGAACATCGACACGGCCCAGGGGAACAGGAAGGCGACCTCGAGGTCGAAGATGATGAAGAGGATCGAGACCAGATAGAACCGCACGTCGAACTTCATCCGCGCGTCGTCGAAGGCGTTGAAGCCGCACTCGTAGGCGGACAGCTTTTCGGTGTCCGGGTTCTTCGGGGCCAGCACGAAGGCGGCGACCACGAACAGCAGACCCAGAACCGCCGCGATCCCCAGGAAGATCACGATCGGCAGATAGTCGAGCAGGAATTCGGTCATCGGGATGCCTTGAGCCGCCGGGGAGGCGGCGGATTCGGCGCTTTCTAGACCTACTCCCCGCCCCGTTCAAACCCATGCGTCGAAAGGTTTTTCTTGCGATCCGCTCGCAAGTTTCGGCGCCTTGCCGCTTGCAAAGCCGAGCCGTCGTGGCTCCTTATACGAGCTGGTCAGCAAAAAGCGCGGGAGAGGCGTGTGGGGATCGGCAACGGGATTCTGGGATTCGTGGAGAAGGCGGGCAACCGTCTGCCCGATCCGGTCTTCATCTTCGTCTGGTTCATCGGCTTCCTGGTGATCGGCAGCGTGGCGGCGGCGGCCTATGGGCTGAGCGCCGTCAACCCGGTGGACGGCCAAGCGGTGGCGGCGCAGAGCCTGCTGTCCAGCGAGAACCTGCGGCGACTGTTCGTCGACATGCCCAAGACGCTGACCGGGTTCGCCCCGCTGGGCTATGTGCTCGTCGTCATGCTGGGAGCCGGGGTCGCGGAACGCACCGGCCTGTTCTCCGCCGCCATGCGCGCCGGCATCCGTCGGGCTCCCAAGGCGCTGCTGACCCCGATCGTCGTCTTCGTGGGCATCGTCTCGAACCACGCTTCGGACGCCGGCTATGTGGTGCTGGTCCCGCTGGCGGGCCTGGTCTTCGCGGCCGCCGGCCGTCACCCGGTCGCGGGCATCGCCGCCGGCTTCGCGGCGGTGTCGGGCGGATTCTCGGCCAACCTGTTCCCCGGTCACCTCGATGCGCTGCTCCTTGGCCTGACCGAACCGGCCGCGCGGCTGATTCAGCCGGACTGGACCGCGAACATCGCCGGCAACTGGTACTTCATCGTCGCCATGACGGTCGTATTCGTGCCGTTGGCCTGGTTCGTGACCGACCGGATCATCGAGCCGCGCCTGGGCCCTTGGCAGCCGACGGCGGACGCGCCGGTCCAGCTGAGCGATTCCGAGCTGTCGCGCGAGGAGAAGCGCGGCCTGTGGTGGGCCGGTCTGGCGGCGCTGCTGGTCATCGGCGCCTGGACCGCGATGAGCGTTTCGCCGAATCCGCCACTGGTCGATCTGACCGCGGAACCGACCGAGCGGATGACCCCGTTCTACCAGTCGCTGGTGGCCGGCTTCTTCGTGCTGTTCCTGGCGACCGGGGTCGCCTTCGGCGTGGCGGCGAGGACGCTCAAGGATCACCGGCACCTGGTGAAGATGCTCACCGAATCCATGGCGGTGATGGCGCCCTACATCGTACTGGCCTTCGTCGCGGCGCACTTCGTGGCCATGTTCAACTGGTCGAATCTGGGCGTGATCCTGGCCATCCTCGGCGCGGAGCAACTGAGCGCGAGCGGCCTGCCGGCTTGGCAGTTGCTGATCGCGATCGTGCTGCTGGCGGCGACGGTGAACATTTTCATCGGCTCGGCCTCGGCCAAGTGGGCGGCGATGGCGCCCGTCATGGTGCCGATGCTGATGCTGCTGGGCATCAGCCCCGAGATGGCGACCGCCGCCTATCGCATGGGCGACTCGGTCACGAACATCATCACGCCGCTGATGGTCTACTTCCCGCTGATCCTCGGCTTCTGCCAGCGCTGGGTGCCGGGCTTCGGGGTCGGCAATCTGATGGCGACGATGCTGCCCTACTCCTTCTTCTTCCTGATCGGCGGGGCCATCATGACCGGCGCGTGGGTGTTCCTCGACCTGCCGCTGGGCGGCGGCGAGACGGTTCACTACGACCTGAACGAGGCCCGCGCCGCGGTTCAGGCGGCGCCAGCGCAATAGTTGGTCGGGGGCGCTTGACAGGCTCAGGCGCCCCCGCCTAAACGACGCCCCTCGCTGCGGGCCGGTTCGCCGCTCCGCCACGGGAAACGCGGGTGTAGCTCAGTTGGTTAGAGTGCCGGCCTGTCACGCCGGAGGTCGCGGGTTCGAGCCCCGTCACTCGCGCCACCGTCTTCGTCGGATCGAAGAGGTGGCGCACCGCCTTTCCCCCTCGAAAGCAAGCTGAAACGCCCTGGGCCGCTGTCTCGATCGGCACGCCGCCTTTCCGCGATTTCATCAATCCAGCCACATTCCCGCCCTCATTCGCTACAAACGTAGCGCTACATTTGTAGCGAGGGCCGTCATGATCGAGACTCTGCCCCGTCGCGAACGCGACGTGTTCGAGGTGCTGTGCCGTCTGGGCGAGGCGTCCGCCGGGGATGTCCGCCAAGCCCTGCCCGACCCTCTGAGCGATTCCGCCGTAAGAACGCTGCTGTCGCGGCTGGAGGCCAAGGGTCTGGTGCGTCGCCGCCCGGGCGCCGGCTCCAACCTCTACGCGCCGGTCCAGGACGCCGAGACCGTCGCCGCCGGGGCCCTGTCACGCGTGATCGACACATTCTTCAACGGATCGGCGGCGAGCGCGGCGACCGCGCTGCTCGGCATGACCCGCGCCCTCAAGCCCGAGGAGCTCGCCGCTCTGGAGCGGGCCATCGATGAAGCCAAGGAGCGGGCGTCGTGATCCCGGCCCTGATCATGCTGGTGGCCAAGGCGACCGCGATCCTGGGCTTCGCGCTTGGGATCGTCGCCCTGGCGCGCGGGCGCCCCGCGGCCGAGCGGGTGATCGTCCTGCGCGCGGCCGTGCTCGTCCTTCTGGCCCTGCCGGCGGTCGCGCTGGTCGGGCCGGACCTCCGGCTCGAGGTCCCGGCGGCGGGACGGCCCCACACCTTCGAGGTGCCGTCCACGGACATCCGGGTGGCGGTGGACCCCTCCGACGTCGTCGTGCCGAGCTCAAGGTCGGAGCTGGTGCTCGGTGTCTGGGCCCTGGGCGCTCTTGCGCTTGCGGGCCGGTTCGCCCTCGGCGTGGCCGCGCTCGGCCGCTGGGACCGGCGCGCGGCGCGGGTGCGGGACCCGGCCTGGCTGGCCGCGCTGCGGCGCCTTTCGCTTCGCCGCCGGCCCAGCCTGCGCGTGTCGGCCGATGTCGCGACGCCGCTGAGCTGGGGCCTGTCGCCCGGCCGGATCCTGATCGGACCGGCGCAGCTGGCGCGGCCGGAACAGGCCGAGGCCATCCTCGCGCACGAACTCGCGCACATCCGGCGGGGCGACTGGCCGTTCCTGGTCCTGGCCCGGCTGGTCCTGGCCCTCTTCTGGTTCCACCCGCTGGTCTGGAGCCTGGCGCGCCGGCTGGAGGCGCTGTCGGAGCAGGCGGTCGACGAGATGGTCGTGCGCCGGATCGATCGCGAACTCTACGCCCGCACCCTGCTCGGCGCCGCCCGCCTCGCCCGCCCTCACCCCGCCCATGGCGCCGCCGCCGGCATGACCGGCCCGGCCCGCTCTCTCGCTGAAAGGATCAAGGTCGTCATGTCGAACGCATCTCCCGCCCCGTCCCGGCCCTGGGCCGTCGCCGCCGCCGTCGGCGCCCTGCTGGTCGTCGCCACCCCTCTGGCCGCCCTGGAGTTGTCGCGGGGGCCGGGCGGATTCGCGCCGCCCGCGCCCCCGGCGCCCCCCTCCGCCGCCGTCATCGCCGCGCTGGCCCCCGTCGCCCCGCCCGCGCCGCCGCGGCCCCAGGGCCCTCCGGCGCCGCCCGCGCCGCCCGCGCCGCCCGCGCCGCCGAGCGCGCCTGACGGCGGCGCCGTGCGCTACTTCGTGGACGAGGGCGGAGCCTATGTCGTGGAACAGGACGGCGTGCGGCGTCCGATGACCGAAGACGAACGGCGCGAGATGGAGGCCGCCCGGCAGGCGGCTCGCGAGGCGAGGGAACTCGCACGGCAGGCCCAGGCCGATGCGAGCCTCGCCCGGAGTCAGGCGCGGGCGTCCGCCGCGGAGGCCAGGGCCCAGGCCCGCGCCGCTCACGCCCACCGCGCCGCCGGGCACGGCGAGGCCTATCGCGAGGCCGGCCGCCTCCACGCCGCCGCCGCCGAGGCGCGCGCCCGAGGCGTCGCGGCCCGCGCCGACGCCATCGCGGCCCGCGAGCAGGCCCGGCGCGCCATGGCGGACGCCCGCGTCCAGATGACCCGAGGCGCCGACGAGATGGAGCGCGGAGCCCGGCAGATGCGATCGGAAGCGGAGCGTCTGCGCGATCCCGCCTATCGCGCCCGTCAGATCGAGCGTGCGCGGGACGAGGGCCGGACCGTGACGGACGACCAGCTGCTGGACGCGATTCCCCGGATGCTCGACGGCGCCGACCAGATGGAGCGGGGCGCCGCTCAGATGCGGGCGGAGGCGCGCCGGGCGGGCTGAGCCTGTCCCGGCGGCGGGGGCTTAGAGCCTGATCGACTCAAGTGGAATCGCGAAGCGAATCCACTTGAGTCGTGAATCAGGCTCTCACTCAAAACTGGACCGAAATCTGAGCCCAGTTGGACTGCGTCCAACTAAACCGATTTCGGTCTAGGCCCCCGTTCGCTCAATGCACCGCGAGGGCCTCGGTCGGTTCGACGAAGGCGCGCTGTCCCGAAACCTCGCCATAGACCATGCAAAGGCCCTCGAACACGCGGTTCCAGGCGAACTGTTCGAGGGTCTTGACCCGCGCGGCCGCGCCGAGCGACGCGAGGTCCCGCTCGAAGAGGGCGCTGATCGCCTCCGCGTAATCGTCAGGGTCGGCGCTGACCGCCAGCTGCCCGACGCCGTCGTCGACCGTCTCGGCCACCCCGCCGGCGTTGACGCCGACCACGGGCACGCCGCAGGCCATCGCCTCCAGGACGATGAGGCCGAACGGCTCCTTGTCGTTGGCGTGCACGAAGGCGTCGCAGCTGGCGATGATGCGCGCCACGGCCTTCGGATCGCGTTCGTAGGGAAGGCTGATCACCCGGTCTTCCTGGGGCAGGCCCTGCCCCGCCCCCACAAGCACGAGATGGTACGGCGCGCCCAGCTTCTGAACGGCGTCGATCAGGACGTCGACGTTCTTCTCCCGCGCCGGCCGCCCCGCGAAGCAGAGCAGGCGCGCGTCGGACGGCAGGTTCAGCTGGCGCCGCAGGCCCTCTCGGTCCGCGCGGTCCGGGCGGAAGGTGTCGACCTCCACCCCCAGCGGACGGATGACGATGTCGGCCACGCCCGCTTCCTCCAGGCGTCGCGCGATGTAGCGGCTGGGCGACACGACGCGGTCGAACTGCTTGAAAAGTTTCGCCCAGCGCTTCTCGACCGGCTTTTTGGCCCACTCGCCCAGATGCAGCGCCGCCAGCGCCGCCGGATCGGAATGGCAGAAACCGACCACCGGACAGCCGACGCGCTGCCCGGCCTCCAGCGCCGCCTGCCCGGGGGTGTAGGGATCGCCCGCCTCGATCACCGCCGGGCGCATGGCCGACACCCAGGCGCTCCAGCGGCGCACGGACGTCGGCCAGCGATAGCCGTCGCCGAACGGCAGCTTGGCCGCGTGCAGGTGCAGAGTGCCGTCCGCCGCGACGCGGTGCCGGGCGCCCGGGACGATCAGCCCGTGGCTCACGCCGGGCCTGTGGGCGGTCAGCCAGGCCTTCTTGGAGGTCAGGTACCGCTTCACCCCGCCGGAGCGGGGCGCGTAGAGCATCGTCGTGTCGACCAGACGAGGGCGCGACTCGTCATGCGAGGCGGTCACGGCGCGCAGCGTGGTCGCCACCTCCTCGGCGCGGCCGGGGATGGGCCAGAGTTCGGTTTCCAGCGCTTCGTAGGTCAACATGCGTTCGGTCGTGATGGCGTCGTCGCGCTCCCTAACGGTCGAAGCGCGGGATCGGATGCGAGAAGCGGATTTGCGGGCGGCCATCGTCCACGCCCCTACGCCCCCGCCACGTTAAGCTCAAGCTCGGTGTGGACAGCTCCGGTGAGCGACGGTAGGTGGGGTTTGGCCTTGCATTCGCCTCAAATTCGCGAAAGTTGGGTCAGGTCGGCTGACGCTCCGGGAGGGCCGTCGACGCCCGGCGTGCATGTCACCTGAAGGGTTGTTTCCGAATGCGTATCCTCCTCGCGACCGCGGCGGCGCTCGCTCCGCTCATGGCCGCCGCCGGGGCGCACGCCGAGGTGGTCATCTCGACGAACCGTACGACGGCGATCCGTACCTCGAACGCGACCGGATCCACGCCGGACAACATCCGGCTCGCCAGCGGCGGCACGATCACGCTTAACACCGGCTCCGCCATCACGATCGACTCGGCCAACTCGGTCGACCTCGACAGCGGCTCGCAGATCGTCATGGAGCGGGCGGCCGACGGCGCCGTCGGCATCGACGCGGTGGCCGGCGGCGCGGGCGACATCACGGTCGGCGGCACGATCCGCATCACCGACACTCTCGACAGCTACGAGGACACCGACGACGACGGCGACCTCGACGGTCCGCTCGCCCAGGGGCAGAACCGCTACGGCGTGCGCATCGCCGGGACCGGGACCTATGTCGGCGACGTGATCGTCGAGAACAGCGGCTCGATCTCCGTCGAGGGCAACAATTCCGCCGGCATCCTGATCGACCGCGATCTGGACGGCCGCCTCGAGACGCGCGGCTCCGTGTCGGTCATCGGCGACGACAGCTTCGGCATCCGCACCACGGGGCGCGTCGAGTCCGTGACGATCGGGGCCAACACCTCTGCCAACGGCCGAAACGCGGTGGGCGCGGCCATCGACGGGGACGTGACCGGACGCGTCACCATCCAGGGCTCCGTCGCCTCAACGGGGTATCGCTACACGCAACGGCCGATCGCCGCGCTCGACTTCGAGGTGCGGGACGAGGATCTCTACCTCGAGGATCTGGACGAGGACGACCTGTTGCAGGGCGGGCCCGCCGTGCGGATCGCCGGCGATGTCGGCGGCGGCATCCTGCTCGACATCGCTCCCACCTACCTCGGCGGGATCGAGGCGGACGCCGACGGCGACGGCGTCGAGAACGGCGACGAAGACGACGACGGCGACGGGACCATCAATTCCGAGGATACCGACCGCGACGGCGACGGGGTCATCGACACCGAGGAACGCAACGCCTCGATCACGACCTACGGCGGCGCTCCCGCCCTGCTGATCGGCTCCAGCACCGAGGCCACGAACGTCGGCACGGTGGGGACGGGCGACCTCGACTACGGCCTGATCAACCGAGGCTCGGTCACCGCGCTGGGCGTCTATGACGGCGTGGCCGCGACGGCGGTGCAGCTGGGCGCCGGCCAAGCGGTCCAGATCGCCGGAGGGGTCCTCAACGAAGGCTCGATCTCCAGCACGGCCTACGAGGCGGACGCGGCGGCGCTGCGCCTGACGACAGGGGCCGCCACGCCGCGGCTGGTCAACACCCAGACGATCAACGCGACCACCATTTCGGAAGGGGCCTTCAACGCCACCGGCCTGCTGATCCAGTCGGGGGCCGCCCTGCCCGCCGTCGAGAACAGGGGCACCATCGGCGGCGGCGTGTCCGGCGAGGCGTCCAACGCCTACGGCATTCGCGATTTGAGCGGCAGCCTCGGACAGATCACCAACTCGGGCATCATCTTCGCGCAGATCGTGGCGAACGACGACGATCTCGACGACGATGACGACAATCTGGACCCAGGCGACGAGGAAGTGACGGGCCAAGCGGTGGCGATCGACGTCTCGGCATCGACCGCCGGGGTCTCGGTGCTCCAGATCGGCGACGCCAGCGTCGACTATCTGACCGACTTCGACGGCGACGGTACGCCGGACTTCGAGGACACCGACGACGACGGCGACGGCATCCCCGACGCGGAAGACGACGACGACAACGACGACGACAACGACGGCGTGCCGAACGATCGCGAGCCGATCATCAGCGGCGCCATCCTGTTCGGCTCGGGCGCGGACACGCTGGACGTGCGCGACGGGTCGGTCAACGGCGACATCAGCTTCGGCGCCGGTCTGGATCGGCTGCTGATCAGCGGCGGCGCGACCGTCAGCGGAGCCCTGTCCGACAGCGACGCCCTGCTGGACATCACCATCGCCGACGGCGTGCTCGACGCCCGCCAGAGCACCACGCTCAACCTCAGCAACCTGAACGTCGGCGCCGACGGGACGCTGCTCGTGACGGTGGATCCCGCCACCAGCAGCGGCGGTCTGAACGTGTCCGGCACGGCTCAGTTCGCGAGCGGCGCCCAGCTCGGCGCGCGATTCAGCTCGCTGGTCCAGGGCACCCAGCGCCTGGTTCTGGTGCAGGCGACCGATCTGCAGGCCGGAGCCATCGACTTCGGCGATGTGGAGAGCAACTCGTCCTACATCTACAACATCGAGACGGGCGTCTCGACCACGGCAGACCAGATCTTCGTCGACGTACGGCGCAAGACCGCCGAAGAGCTCGAACTGATCGGCTCCGAGGCGGGAATCTACGATGCCCTCTATGAAGCGCTGGGCCTGAACGAGTCCCTGCAGGCGGCCTTCCTCGACCAGACCGACCGAGAAGGTCTGATCGACCTTTACGAGCAGATGCTGCCCGAACACGGCGGCGGCGCCCTGATGTCGCTGGCCAGCGGCGTCGACGCCGTCACCCGCGCGCTGACCGGCCGCAACGAGGTGCTCTCGGCCGGTGAGAGCAGCGCCTGGCTGCAGGAGATCAACTTCTACGCCGACAAGGACAAGACCGACAGCTACGGCTTCCGGTCCGAGGGCTTCGGCGTCGCCGGCGGCTATGAGCGCGGCACCGGCTTCGGCAACGTCGGCGTCAGCGTCGCCTTCACGTCCTCGGACATCGAAGACCCGGAGGCGGCCGCCGAAGAGAACCTGGCGGCGAGCCTGATCGAGCTCGGACTCTACTGGCGCGCGCAGGGCCAGTACTGGACGACCTGGGCCCGGGCGGCGGCGGGATACGCCTTCATGGACTCCACCCGCGAGATCGTGGGCGAGGGCCTGAACCTCGAGACCGAAGCCGACTGGAACGGCTACACCCTGGCGGCCGCCGGGGGCTTCTCCTACCGCCGCGACATCGGCCGGTTCGAGCTGCGTCCGGAGGTCTACGCCGAGTACTTCTGGCTGCAGGAGGACGGCTACGAGGAGGACGGCGCCGGCGACGGCTTCGACCTGATCGTGGACGACCGCTCGGGACACATCTTCTCGGCCACCGCGGCGATGAACATCGGAACGCGCCTGGGCCGCGACGGCTGGATCCGTCCGGAGCTGCGCGTCGGCTGGCGTCAGTATCTGTCGGTGGACTCCGGCGAGACCGTCGGCCGGTTCTCGGGCGGCACGCAGCAGTTCCTGCTGGCCAACGGCGCCATCGAGGGCGGCGGGCCGATCCTCGGCTTCCGACTGGGCATCGGCAACGACCTGGGCCTGCTGACCATCCAGGCCGACGCCGAGTCGATCGAGGACTACGTCCGCTACAGCCTGCTGCTGCGCGCCACCTTCCGCTTCTAACGTCCTGAGGACTGTCCTCCGAAGCGCCGCCAGTCGCGAAGGAGGATGGTGGGCGGCGAGGGGTTCGAACCCCCGACCCCCTCGGTGTAAACGAGGTGCTCTGACCAGCTGAGCTAGCCGCCCGCGACGGCCGGTGTGCCCTCCCCCGCCGAGCTGATCAAGGCGCAAAGCAAAACGGCCGGGGCGAGCCCCGGCCGTTTCTCATTTCGGCCTCCGGCCTCAGTGCGTGGCCGGGACCGTGCCGCTGTCCTCGATCGGCGGCGGCGCGGGCAGAGGTTCGGCGGCCTCGTCCCATTCCACCGGCGTCAACGAGCCGGTCAGGGCCCACTTCAGCGCCTCGTCGGCGGTGGAGACCGGCACGATCTCCAGCCCCTCCTTGACGTTGTCGGGCACGTCCGCGAGGTCCTTCTCGTTCTCCTGCGGGATCAGCACCGTCTTCACGCCCGAGCGGAGCGCCGCGAGCAGCTTTTCCTTCAGGCCGCCGATGGCGGTGACGCGGCCGCGCAGGGTGATCTCGCCGGTCATGGCGATGTCCTTGCGCACCGGGATCCCGGTCAGGACCGAGACCATGGCCACCGTCATGGCCACGCCGGCCGAGGGACCGTCCTTGGGCGTCGCGCCGTCCGGCACGTGCACGTGGATGTCGGTCTTCTCGAACACCGGCGGCTTCACACCGAACGCCAGCGAGCGGGCCCGGACGTAGGAGGCGGCGGCGGAGATCGACTCCTTCATCACCTCCTTCAGGTTGCCGGTCACGGTCATACGGCCGCGGCCCGGCATCTTGATCGCCTCGATGGTCAGGATGTCGCCGCCGAACTGGGTCCAGGCCAAGCCGGTGACGATGCCGACCTGGTCCTCGGCGTCCGTCTCGCCGTAACGGTACTTCCGCACGCCCGCGTACTCAGCCAGCTTGGCCTCATCGACCGTGATCGCGGTCTCGCCGGTCTTGGCCATCTCGCGCACGGCTTTCCGCGCCAGCCCGCCCAGCGCCCGCTCCAGCGAACGAACGCCGGCTTCGCGGGTGTAGTAGCGGATCAGGTCGCGGATCATGTCGTCCGGCACGACCAGCTCGCCGTCCTTCAGCCCATGATCCTTCAAGAGCTTGGGCAGGACGTGCCGCTTGGCGATCTCGACCTTCTCATCCTCGGTGTAGCCCGAGACCTGGATGATCTCCATGCGGTCCAAGAGCGGCTGGGGCATGTTCAGGCTGTTGGCCGTGGTCACGAACATCACCTGGGACAGGTCGTAGTCGACCTCCAGATAGTGGTCGCCGAAGGTCGAGTTCTGGGCGGGATCCAGCACCTCCAACAGGGCCGAGGACGGGTCGCCACGCCAGTCGGCGCCCAGCTTGTCGATCTCGTCCAGCAGCACGAAGGCGTTGGTGGTCTTCGCCTTCTTCATCGACTGGATGATCTTGCCGGGCATGGAGCCGATGTAGGTCCGGCGGTGACCGCGGATCTCGGCCTCGTCACGCACCCCGCCCAGGGACATGCGCACGTATTCCCGTCCGGTGGCCTTGGCGATGGACTTGGCCAGCGACGTCTTGCCCACGCCGGGCGGTCCGACGAGGCACAGGATCGGGCCTTTCAGCGAGTTGGTCCGCGCCTGGACGGCCAGATACTCGATGATCCGCTCCTTGACCTTCTCCAGCCCGAAGTGATCCTCCTCGAGGATGTCCTCGGCCTTGCTGAGGTCGATGGGCTTGGACTTGGCCTTGCCCCAGGGGATCGACAGCAGCCAGTCCAGATAGTTCCGCACCACCGTCGACTCGGCCGACATCGGGCTCATGTTGCGCAGCTTCTTCAGCTCCGCCTCGGCCTTGGTGCGGGCTTCCTTGGAGAGCTTCGTCTTGCGGATGCGCTTTTCGAGCTCCATCAGCTCGTCGCGCTGATCGTCCTGCTCGCCCAGCTCGCGCTGGATCGCCTTCATCTGCTCGTTCAGATAGTACTCGCGCTGGGTCTTCTCCATCTGCCGCTTCACGCGGCTGCGGATCTTCTTCTCGACCTGCAGGACGCTGATCTCGCCCTCCATCAGGCCGTAGACCTTCTCCAGCCGGCGCGGCACGGCGATGGTCTCCAGCAGCCCCTGCTTGTCGGCGATCTTGACCGACAGGTGCGCGGCGACGGAGTCGGCGAGCTTGGACGCGTCGGTGATCTGGGGGATCGCCGACAGGGCTTCGGGCGGCACCTTCTTGTTCAGCTTGACGTAGTTCTCGAACTGCTCGACGACCGCGCGCATCATCGCCTCGGCCTCCGACGCGTCGCCGTCCTCGTCGGCGATGGGTTCGGCCTCGGCCTCGAAATAGTCGGCGCGGTCGGTGAAGCGCAGCAGCCGGGCGCGCTCCTTGCCCTCGACCAGCACCTTCACGGTGCCGTCGGGCAGCTTCAGCAGCTGCAGCACGGTGGCCAGGACGC
The DNA here is from genome assembly GCF_042434805.1 of Brevundimonas balnearis. Taxonomy (NCBI): domain Bacteria; kingdom Pseudomonadati; phylum Pseudomonadota; class Alphaproteobacteria; order Caulobacterales; family Caulobacteraceae; genus Brevundimonas; species Brevundimonas balnearis. The sequence continues at coordinate 80,373 of NZ_JBHLSW010000001.1, forward strand.
CGGTGGTGTAGATGTCGCCCGGCGCGGGATCGTCGTCGACGCTGTTCTTCTGCGTGGCCAGCAGGATCTGCTTCTCGCCGCGCATGATCTCGTCGAGCGCCTTCACCGACTTCTCGCGACCGACGAACAACGGCACGACCATGTGCGGGAAGACGACGATGTCGCGAAGGGGCAGGACGGGAAGGGTACGGGACTCGGACATGATGCGTATCTCCGGGGCCATTGGGGATCGCCGGCCCGCATGAGCGGTCGCGTCGGACACCTGGCCCGGAACTTCCGCCACGCCCGCCTCTTCGGCGGCCTTGTTAAGGACTATGTGGCGCGTCGCCCGGGACGTTCAAGCGTCACGGTCCCGGGGGCTGAAAACACCGGTGGACGGACGAACGCCGCAACGATCGGCCAGCGTCACCGCCAGGCGCGACGCGCTGAGGCGTGAAGAAGGGGCCGGAAGGCGCACGTTCCGACCCCTGATGACCTGTGACCGGATCGTCGCACCCGACCGCGTCAGGCGGCGCCGTCGGCCTTCTTCTTGTTCTCGGAGTAGATGACCAGCGGCTGGGCGCGGCCTTCCACCACCTCGGCGTTGACCACCACTTCCTCGACGCCCTCGTAGCTGGGCAGTTCGAACATGGTCTCGAGCAGGATGCCCTCCATGATCGAACGCAGGCCGCGCGCGCCGGTCTTCCTCGTGATCGCCTTCTTGGCGATCGCCGACAGGGCGTCGTCGGTGAACGTCAGGCCGACGTTCTCCATCTCGAACAGGCGCTTGTACTGCTTGACCAGGGCGTTCTTCGGCTCGGTCAGGATCTTGACCAGCGCCACCTCGTCCAGGTCCTCAAGCGTCGCCAGGACGGGCAGACGGCCGATGAACTCCGGGATCAGGCCGAATCGCATCAGGTCGTCGGGCTCCACGCCCTTGAGGATTTCGCCGGTGCGGCGCTCGTCCACGTCCTTGACCTTGGCGCCGAAGCCGATGGAGGCCCCCACGCCGCGCGCGGAGATCACCTTCTCGAGGCCCGCGAAGGCGCCGCCGACGATGAACAGGATGTTGGAGGTGTCGACCTGCAGGAACTCCTGCTGCGGGTGCTTACGTCCGCCCTGGGGCGGCACGGAGGCGACGGTGCCCTCCATGATCTTCAGCAGCGCCTGCTGCACGCCCTCGCCCGAGACGTCGCGGGTGATCGAGGGGTTGTCGGACTTGCGGCTGATCTTATCGATCTCATCGATGTAGACGATGCCGCGCTGGGCCCGCTCGACGTTGTAGTCCGACGCCTGGAGCAGCTTCAGGATGATGTTCTCGACGTCCTCGCCCACATAACCGGCCTCGGTCAGGGTCGTGGCGTCGGCCATGGTGAAGGGCACGTCGATGATGCGCGCGAGCGTCTGGGCCAGCAGCGTCTTGCCCGAGCCGGTCGGCCCGATCAGCATGATGTTCGACTTGGCCAGCTCGACGTCGTTGTTCTTCGTCGCGTGGTTCAGGCGCTTGTAGTGGTTGTGGACCGCGACCGAGAGGACCTTCTTGGCGTGGTGCTGACCGATCACATAGTCGTCCAGGACCTCGCGGATCTCCTTGGGCGTGGGGACCCCGTCCTTGGACGCCTTGAAGGAGATCTTGTGCTCCTCGCGGATGATGTCCATGCACAGCTCGACGCATTCATCGCAGATGAACACCGTCGGTCCGGCGATGAGCTTGCGCACCTCATGCTGGCTCTTGCCGCAGAAGCTGCAGTAGAGGGTGCTCTTGGCGTCCGTGCCGGCTGCTTTGGTCATCGACCCTTCTCACTCCCGCGCCCGATTCCAACGAAGCGGAACGCGCTTCCCGTGCGTTTCCTTCCCATACTGGGCGCACAGGTCTTCAAAAAATGACAATCACCCATCCATCCCGCGACCACAACCCCGATGTCCTGCGACTCGGGACCTCGGGCGGGAGATCTGAAGGTTGGATGTGGATTGCGGCGAATGGCTGACATGGGGGCTGAGAAGGAACTTCGCCAGAGCCCGAGCAAGGAGGGCGCCATCGTCGCCTTCGACTTCGACGGCACCCTGACGGTCCGGGACAGCTTCACCGCCTTCCTGCGCTGGCATGCGGGAAAGCGGCGCTGGGCCAGAGGGTTGGCGCGGCTGACCCCGGCGCTCGCGACCTATGCGCGGGACCGGGACCGAGAGCGGATCAAGGCGGCCGCGGTGCGGGAGTTCCTTTCCGGGATCGAGCGCTCCGAACTGGAACGCGAGGCCGAGGCCTTCGCGGCGAAGCGGTGGGCGAAGCTGATGCGGCCGGACGCCCTCGAGGCCTGGGCCCGCTGGGGGGCCGAGGGCGCGCACCGGGTGATCGTCACGGCGAGCCCCGAAACCACCGTGGCGCCCTTCGCCCGACGGCTGGGCGCCGAGGCCCTGCTCGGCACGCCGCTGGTGTTCGATGGGGCCGGGCGGGTCACCGGCGCCTTCGCCGGCCCCAACTGCCGGGGCGAGGAGAAGGTGCGTCGCCTGCGCGCGGTCTACGGACCGGACGTCCGGCTGGTCGCGGCCTACGGCGACACCTCCGGCGATACGGAGATGCTGGCGATCGCGGACCAGCCGGGATTCAGGGTGTTTCGAGAGAAGCCCTAGAGCCTGATCAGACCGTCTTCACGCCGTCGTCGTCGGCCTGCTCACGCTTGTCGTAGACGTGATCGACGATGCCCCAGGCCTTCGCCTCGTCGGCGTTCATGAAGTAGTCGCGGTCCAGCGTCCGCTCGACCTCCTCATACGTCCGGCCGGTGTGCTTGACGTAAATCTCGTTCAGGCGGCGCTTGGTCTTGATGATGTCCTCGGCATGCCGCTCGATGTCGGAGGCCTGACCCCGGAAGCCGCCCGAAGGCTGGTGCACCATGATCCGCGCGTTCGGCAGGGCGACGCGCTGGCCCTCCGCGCCGGCGGTCAGCAGCAGCGAGCCCATGGACGCGGCCATGCCCATGCACACCGTCGTCACCGGCGACTTGATGTACTGCATGGTGTCGTAGATCGCGAGCCCGGACGTCACCACGCCGCCCGGGCTGTTGATGTACATGGAGATTTCCTTCTTCGGGTTCTCCGACTCCAGGAACAGCAGCTGGGCGCAGATCAGCGACGCCATGCCGTCCTCGACCGGGCCGGTCAGGAAGATGATCCGCTCGCGCAGCAGCCGCGAGAAGATGTCGAAGGCCCGCTCGCCGCGGCTGGATTGCTCCACCACCATCGGCACGAGGTTCATGGTCAGGTTGTCGATCGGATCGCGCATGAGGCCTTCTCGGAATGCGAAAATGCGGCGCGCCGACTCTGTCGGCCGACCGCCTCGTCCTGATATCGCGTCCCGACGCGGCCGGCGCAAGCGCCGGTCCCGGGCGGCCCGGCTCAGTCCGTCTCGGACGGGACCGCCATGCCGCGGATGAGGTCGCGAATCTGCTGGTTGGCGCGCAGCCGGTCCCTGGGCGCGGCGTAGAGCGCCGTCAGATAGTCCCGGTCCCAGGCGGTCATCCCCGTCAGCGTCGGCTGGGCGAAGAGGTTCAGCACCGTGTCGTAGCCGGTCGTCTCCGCCTGGGGGTCCAGCTGGGCCAGGGCCACCATCGCCACATAGTCGCTGAGCGCGCCGAAGTTGACCCGCCCGATCCGCGTGACGTCCAGGATGACCACGACGCGCGCCAGGTCCTCGCGCACGTTGGACCGCAGACGCGAGGCGTCGCGCACCGTGACGGTGGCGATGTCCTCGCCCTGCAGGGTGATCGCCGGATCGCCGGTGTCCACCGACACCGGAAGGCTGATGTGCCACCACCGGACGGGCGCGTCCGAGTTGACGAAGGCCTCCAGCGCCTCCTCGCCCATGTCGGTCCCGCTGCGGGCGGGCCGGAAGCCCTGGGGATTGTCCGCCACCAGTCGCGTCGCCAGGGCGTCCGCGTCGTCCGAACCGATCACCATGATGTCGGGGCGACACCCGGGCTCACCGGAGGTCAGGCCCACCTGGACCGCCGCCGTCGCGATCCGGTCGATCATGAACTGGGCGTAGGCGGGTTGCAGATTGGCGGCGCCGACGCAGATCTCGCGGTCCCAGCGCGCCAGCCGTCGTCCGGGCGGCGGCGCGGCGACCTCGTCGACGAACGCGCGGACGGTCTCTTCAAGTCGGCGCCCCTCGACGACCACCTCCTCGACGCTGGTCGCCGGCGTCTGCGGCTCCTGCGGGGCGGCCTCCTGACCGGATCCAGAGGCCATGGCGGCCATTACGGCCGCGACCAGCAGTCCATTCATGCCCCGATCTCCCTTGGCGACGCGACGACCTTAAGCCTCGTCTTCGTCCCTGAGGAGGTCTTCCTTGGAGATCGGCGTCTCGGTGACCTCGGCCATGCCGAAGATCATCTCGCAGACCTTCTCCTCATAGATCGGGGCGCGCATCTGGGCGGCGGCGCCCGGGTTCTGGCGGTAGAAGTCCAGCACCGCCCGCTCCTGACCCGGATAGTTGCGGGCCTCGGCCATGATGGCCTGGTTCAGTTCCTGGTCCGACACGCCGACGTTGTTGGCGCGGCCGATCTCGGCGAGCACCAGACCCAGGCGCACGCGGCGCTCGGCGATCTTGCGGTACTCTTCCTTCAGCTTCTTCTCGGACTTCTTGGCGTCCTCCTCAGGCAGGCGGCCGGCGGCCTTGTCGGCCTCGACCTGGCGCCAGATGCCCTCGAACTCGGCCTCGACCATCTTGGGCGGCAGGGGGAAGTCGTGCTTCTCGTCAAGCTGGTCCAGCAGGGCGCGCTTCAGCTTGAAGCGGGCGGCGCCGGCGTACTGCTGGTTCAGGTTCTGGCGCAGCAGGTCCTTCAGCTTGTCCAGCGATTCCAGGCCCAGACGCGTGGCGAACTCGTCGTTGATCTCGGCGTCCTTGGCGACCTTCACGGCCTTGACCTTGACGTCGAAGGTCGCGGCCTTACCGGCCAGATGCGCGGCCTGGTAGTTTTCCGGGAAGGTGACCTCGAGCGTCTTCTCCTCGCCGACCTTCACGCCCTTCAGCTGCTCTTCGAAGCCCGGGATGAAGGTGTTGGAGCCGATGACCACGGCGGCGTCCTCGGCCGAGCCGCCCTCGAACGCCTCGCCGTCGATCTTGCCCACGAAATCGATCACGACCTGGTCGCCGTCGGCGGCCTTGGGGGCCTTGCCGCCCTTGTCCTCGTAGGACTTGGCCTGACCGGCCAGTTCCTTCAGCGCCTCGTCAAGGTCGGCGTCCGACGCCTCGTAGGTCGGGCGGATCAGCTTCAGCGTCTTCGGGTCGACGGGCGTGAAGTCCGGCATCACCTCCAGCGACATCTCGTAGGCGAGGTCCGCTTCGCCGGCGACGACCTTGTCCAGGTCGCTGACCATCTTCATCTCCGCCGGCGCCGCAGGACGCACCTTGGCCTCGTCCAGCGCCTTCTGGCTGGAGGCGTTGAGCTCGGCGTTGACGATCTCGCCCATCAGATCGCGGCCGAAGGTCTTCTTGACGTGCGAGACCGGCACCTTGCCCGGGCGGAAGCCCTTCAGACGCACCTGCGGGGCCACTTCCTTCAGCCGGGTCTCGAGCTTGGCGTTCAACTCGTCCGCGGGGATGGTGACCGCGATCACGCGGCTCAGGCCTTCGTTCGACTTTTCGACGACTTGCATGGTGGGGGTCTGACGCTCTGGGGCGGCCATCTCGGCGGCGCGCGGATTTCAAGAAAGCACAAGGGCCGCCCCCGGCGGGGAGGCGGCGCCTCGAAGCCCGCCCTTATGTCGAGAACGACCGCGAAGGTCAACGCGAGGTTCCGCGCGACGGCGGCAGCGGCTATCTCATGCCCATGACCGCCTCACCCGCCTCGCTCGGCGTCTTCGTCACGCCCGTCACGCCGCTTCAGCAGAACTGCACCGTTGTCTGGTGCAAAACCACGAACCGGTGCGCGGTGATCGATCCGGGCGGCGGGGTCGACGCGATCCTCGCTGAGGTCGGGCGGCGGGGTCTGACGATCGACGCGATCTGGATCACCCACGGCCACCTCGACCACGCGGGCGGCGCCGCCGAGATGCAGGAGAAGACCGGCGTCGACATCATCGGGCCGCATCCCGCCGACCAGTTCTGGATCGACGGCATCGAGGCCCAGGGCAGGACCTACGGGATGCCCGAGGCGCGGGGCTTCACCCCGACCCGCTGGCTGGATGAGGGGGACACGCTCACTCTGGGCGAGACGGAGTGGCGGGTGCGGCACTGTCCCGGGCACACGCCGGGCCATGTGATCTTCTTCAACGCCGCCAACCGCTTCGCCCAGGTCGGAGACGTGCTGTTCCGCGGCTCGATCGGCCGCACGGACTTCCCGCGGAGCGACCACGCGGCCCTGCTGAACGCCATCGTCACAAAGCTGTGGCCGCTCGGCGACGATGTGACGTTCGTGCCGGGCCACGGGCCGGCCTCGACCTTCGGCCAGGAGCGGCGCGACAACGCCTTCGTCGCCGACCGCGTCCTGGGCCGGGGCTAGCGCCGCAGGTAAAGCCCGACGATCAGGCCGAGACCCAGACCATAGAGCAGGGCCTTCTCCGGCTTCTCGCGGATGCGCTCGCGCGCGCTCTCGACCTTCATGTCGGCCCAGTCGAAGCCCCTGCGGGCGTCCTCGCGCAGGGCGGCCCGGACCGAGCGCGGCGTTTCGGCGCCCGCGGCCGGCTGAATGGCCACGTCCTCTTCATAGACGTCGCGCTCGAAGCTCGCGGGTTCGGGCGACGGACGGGCCAGATCGTCGGCCTCGACGATGTCGTCGCGATCATAGGGGGTGGCGGTGGGATCGGTGTAGGTCATGGGAACTCCGTACAGGGTGGGGGCCTGCGGTGAACGCCCGAGCGCGTGGGCCGTTGCCCTCCCACAGGAGGCCATCGACATGACCCACACCGACCCTTTCGCGCCGCCGCTCGAGAGCCCCGAAATCGACGAACCGGATCCCGGCGCGCCCGAAGCCGTGCCGTCCGAGGCGCCGGACGAGCTGCCGCCGCCCACCCCGGACCCGACCTCCCCGATCCGCTCGCCCCAGGATCCCGGCTGATCCGCTCAACCCCTTGTGAAACGGCGGCATCTGCGGAACCGGCGCCGTTTCAGGGGGTTTGCTGATCAATGCAACAGTGGCCGAGGAAAGGGTCCAGGAATGGCCGACAGCCAAACTCCCCGTGCGTCCGGCGTGTCGAAACGGGGCTTCGCCTCGATGGATCCGGCGCGTCAGCGCGAGATCGCCCGAAAGGGCGGCGCCAGCGTGCCGAGCGAGAAGCGCAGCTTCTCCCAGGACCGCAACCTGGCGGCCCAGGCGGGGCGCAAGGGCGGCGAAGCCTCTCACGGCGCTCGCGGAAAGACGGATACAGACGGCGAAGCCCGCGGCTGATCGCTACCGAAACCGGGAAAGGCGGTCGGGGACGCCCCGGCCGCCTTTCGCTTGTCCGGATCAGGCCCTGAGCAGCGCCAGCGCGACCTTGGGCGCCTCGCTTTCGATCACGCGGTCCAGCCGCCAGCCCGACGCCTGGGCCAGGCGCTCGATCATGGCCCCGTCGAACTTGTGCGAGCTTTCGGTGTGCAGTCGTTCGCCCGCCTCGAACCGCACCTCGGCGCCGTCGATCCGGAAGGCCAGCGGCCGGACGGCCTCGAGATGCATCTCGATCCGCGCCCTGTCGGGGTTCCACAACGCCACATGACGGAAATCGGCGGGATCGACCGCGAGACCGAGGTCGTCGCGCATGCGGGCGATCAGGTTGAGGTTGAAAGCCGCGGTGACGCCCTGGGCGTCGTCATAGGCCGCCACCAGGGTGCGCTCATCCTTGATCAGATCGACGCCGAGGATGAACATCGCCCCCTCCCCCAGCAGCGCGCGCGCGGAACGCATGAAGGCGACCTGCTCGTCCGCCTCCAGATTGCCGATGGTGGAGCCGGGGAAGAATCCGACGCGGCGGCCCGCCGGCGTGTCGTCCGGCAGCCACTCCAGCGACAGGAAGTCTCCGACCACCGGCAGCACCTTCAGCCCCGGATAGGCCGCCGCCAGCCGCGTCTCCGCGCCTTCCAGAGCGCTGGGGCTGATGTCGATCGGCACATAGGCGGCGAGGTCGCGCGCCGCGTCGAGGACCAGGCGCGTTTTCTCGCTGGCGCCGGAGCCGTATTCGACGAGCACCGCGCCGGGGCCCATGGCCTCCGCCAGCGCCGGCGCCGCCGCGCGCAGCAGGCCCAGCTCCTGACGGGTCGGATAGTACTCCGGCAGGCGGGTGATCTGCTCGAACAGCTCCGAACCCCGCGCATCGTAGAACCACTTCGGCGAGGTCCGCTTCGGTGTCCGGGTCAGTCCGTCGCGCAGTTCACGCGCGAAGGCGGCGTCGCCGGCCGCGGCGTTGCGAGCCAGCCTGACCCCCGTGAAGGCCCAGCGCTGGTGAGGATAGTAGAAGTTGCGATAGCTGGCCCGCTCGTGCCCGCGCGGCGTCGCGAAGGCGGAGCCGCGCAGCACCACCTGATTGGCCATGAACTTGCCGTTGTACTCCGACGCCGTGCCCGGGGTGGGCGCGAAACCCGGGTAAGGCGCATAGGCGCTGGCCGTCCATTGCCAGACTTCGCCGAACAGGTCGGCGACGCGGTCGCCGGCGGCGGTCGCGGCGTGCTCCCACTCCGCTTCGGTCGGCAGCCGGGCCCCGGCCCAGCGGGCGTAGGCGTCCGCCTCGTAGAAGCTGACGTGGCGCACGGGCCGGTCGGGATCGACGGACACGCGGCCGGCCAGCGTCATCACGCTCCAGCCGTCGGCCTCCCGGCGCCAGTACGCCGGCGCGGTCCAGCCCTCCGCCTTCACCGCCGCCCAGCCGTCGGACAGCCAGAGCTCATGCCTCTCGTAGCCGGCGTCGTCGATGAAGCGCAGCCAGTCGCCGTTCGTGACCAGACCCGACGCCAGCTCGTAGGGCTCCAGCCAGACGCGATGTCGCGGACCTTCGTTGTCGAACGCGAAGCCGGCGTCGTCCGCCCCGACATCCACCAGACCTCCGTCGAACGCGACCCAGTCGGACAGGCCTTCACGGGGCGGGCGTCGGCCCGCCGGACGCGGCTCCTCGGGATAGGCCGCCGGGTCGAGCGGCGAGCGGGACATCAGGTGGAGCAGGTCCGACAGGAACAGCTCCTGATGCTGCTGGTCGTGGTGCAGGCCGAGCTCGAACAGGTAGGTCTCGACTCCCGGCTCGAGTCCCTCCTCCAACCGCTTGAGCATCCGGCGGTCGATCTCCGCGCGATACGCCAACACCTCGGCGACCGAGGGCCGCGTGATCAGTCTGCGCTCCGGCCGCGCCACCCGCTCGCCCAGCGCTTCGTAGTAGGAGTTGAACAGCGTCTGCAGCCGGGGATCGACCGGCTCATAGCCGTCCTGCCGCGCCAGGATCATCGCCTCGAAGAACCAGCTCGTATGCCCCAGGTGCCACTTGCCTGGGCTGGCGTCGGGCATGGATTGCGCCAGAAGGTCCTCGGGCGACAGCGTTTCGGCCAGCCTGGGCATCGCCGCGCGTACGTCGCGGTAGCGCATCGCCTCCCGGGAAGGCAGCGCCTCCACCTTGGCCAGATGGTTCATGACGCCCCCTTCGACGACCCTCACAAAGACTATCGGATAGAACGCCAAGCTTGGCTGACGGTTTCGTGAAGGCGGCCCTGTGTCGGCCAAGCGACTTAGGAACGGCCGATTGATGCTCGCGTTGACCTGAGGGCGTGGGGCTGATCGCCGCACTTCCCTCAATCGCGAGACCCGTATGCGTACCCCTCAAGCCGTGCCCGCCATGACGCGCGAAGACGGCGAGGTGATCCGGATTTCGGACCGCCAGTGGCGCAACGACGTGGTGGAGATGATCCCCCCGCTTCGCGCCTTCGCCTGGTCGCTGTCGCGCAATGCGTCCGACGCCGATGATCTGGTGCAGGAAACCTTGATCAAGGCCTGGTCGAACCGCGACAAGTTCACCCCCGGCACGAACCTGCGGGCCTGGCTTTTCACCATCCTGCGCAACACCTGGTACACCGCCGTCGGCAAGCGCAAGCGCGAGGTCTCGGATGAGGACGGCCACTACGCCGAGACGCTGACCTCGCAGCCCAACCAGGAGTGGACCTGCGAACTGTCGTCGCTCCAGGCCGCCCTGAACGAGCTGCCCCCCGATCACCGCGAAGCGATCGTCATGGTCGGCGCCGCAGGACTTTCCTACGAGGAGGCGGCCGAGATTTCCGGCTGCGCCTTGGGGACGATCAAGAGCCGCGTGAACCGCGCGCGCAACCGCCTGGCGCGGGTCCTGGACGTGGAGCGCCCGTCGGATCGCGCCTAACTGCGCGGATCCCCGAGCCGCCCCGAGAGCCGATTGACCAGCTGCACCAGATGATCCGGCGCCGGCGCTTGCTCGACGGCTTCAAACCCGACGCGCAACGCCTCGTCGACCGACCTCGGCGGCGGCGATCCGGAGCGGGTCTGGGCGGATTTTCTGGCCACGGCGCGAGGTCTCCCGTTGCTCACCTTAGCTCGCGCCCGGCTCTGCGTCTGTCACGGACACACACCTGCGACACGAAGGCGTGAAGGCGGAACGACCGCGATCGGGGCCGGGTTGGATTTCGGTCTTTTGCAAGGAGGCTTCAATGCAGAATCCCTTTCGAAACCGGTCCGAACACGATCGCGAGCGTGACTGGAACGACGATCGCCAGATGTCGCGTGACCCAAGCCACGACCGCGACCAGGAGCGTCGCAGCTGGCAGGATCAGGACCGCGGTCGCGGCGGCGTGCACCCGGCCATGAGCGGCGGCCGACAGGGCGAGTGGGGCTCCGCCGGCTACGGCCAGACGGCCCAGGGGTCGCAACTTTACGGCGGCCCCTCGCACGGCGGCTATGGCGGGATGCAGGGCCAGTCCGACTACGGCGGCTACAGCGGTTACGGCGGACAGTCATCCAGCATGGGCCGCAGCTATGGCGACGACGATCGCCAACAGCAGGGCCGCTTCGGCCAAGGGTACCGCGACGGCGGTTACAGCCGGGGCGGATATGATCAGAGCTACAGCCAGGGTCTTGGCGAAGGCTATGGCCAGTACAGTCAGGGCGGCTCCGCCGGCGCCGCGCCGGGTTCGCAAATCTGGAGCCAACAAGACCAGCGCTCCATCCGCCAGGGCTCCGGCGGCACCTATTCTCAGGGCCCCCGGGATCAGCAGCACGGCCGCCACCACGAGTTCGAACCGGACTATCTGCACTGGCGCGAGAACCAGATGCGCGGCTTCGACGACGACTACCGCAGCTGGCGTGATGAGCGCCGTCAGCGGTTCTCGTCGGATTTCGACACCTGGCGCAGCAGCCGCGGCGGCGACGCGGCCCGCAACAATCTGTCCGCCTCGGGCGTGCAGGACGTGGCGGACGGTGGCAAGGGCAAGTCGGACCTGAACGAGGCGGCGCGCGACGACGACACGGACACGGCGGGCGACAAGAAGCGCTGACGTCGACGGCCTCCGGCGACCTTCAGCGCCGGATCATGCGGAACGGGGTCGGTTCTCGCCGGCCCCGTTTTGCGCTTTCAGCGCACCGGCCGGCCGCCGTGCTTGGCGTACTCCAGACGCGCGATGGTGCGGTTGTGGACCTCGTCGGGGCCGTCCGCGATGCGCAGCGTCCGCACCGTGGCGTAGAGCTCGGCGAGCGGCGTGTCCGGCGACACGCCCGCGCCGCCGAAGGCCTGGATCGCGTCGTCGATGACCCGCAGCGCCATGCGGGGCGCCGCCACCTTGATCTGGGCGATCTCGGACTTGGCGTTCTTGGCCCCGGCCTGGTCGATCATCCAGGCGGCCTTCAGCACCATCAGGCGGCACATCTCGATGTTGGTGCGCGCCTCGGCGACGCGCTGCTCCCAGACCGAATGCTCGGCGATCTGCTTCCTGAAGGCCGTGCGGCTCAGCAGCCTCTGGCACATCAGCTCCAACGCCCGCTCGGCGCAGCCGATCACGCGCATGCAGTGGTGGATGCGGCCCGGCCCAAGGCGACCCTGCGCGATCTCGAAGCCCCGGCCCTCGCCCGCGATCAGGTTCTCCACCGGCACCCGGACATTGTCGAGCACGACCTCGGCATGGCCGATCGGCAGTTCATCGTAGCCGAACACCTTCAGCATGCGCTCGACGCGGAAGCCGGGCGTGTCCACCGGCACGATGATCTGGCTCTGCTGCTGGTGGGTCGCCGCGTCCGGATCGGTCTTGCCCATGACGATGGTCACCGCGACGTTCGGATGCGCCATGTTGGTCGACCACCACTTGCGGCCGTTGATGACGTAGTGGTCGCCGTCGCGCTCTATGCGGGTCTGGATGTTGGTGGCGTCGGACGAGGCCACCTCCGGCTCGGTCATCAGGAAGGCGGAGCGGATTTCGCCGGCCATCAGCGGCGTCAGCCAGCGCGCCTGCTGCTCGGCGTTCCCGTACATATGGAGCACTTCCATATTGCCGGTGTCGGGCGCGTTGCAGTTGAACACCTCGGGCGTCCACAGGCCCGCCTTGCCCATGGCCTCGGCCAGCGGCGCGTATTCCAGGTTCGTCAGCCCGGCGCCGTGATCCCCAGGCAGGAACATGTTCCACAGACCCGCCTCGCGCGCCTCGGCCTTCATCGCCTCCATGGTTGGGGGCTGGCGGGACGGATCGGCGTGGACCTCGGCGTGATAGTCCGCCGCGCGCGGCAGGACCTTGTCCTCCAGGAAACGCGTGACCCGCTCCTGCCAGTGAAGGCCGCGGTCGGAGTGCTGGAATTCCATCGTGTAATCCTCCCCCATAGGGGGAGGGGGACCGCGAAGCGGTGGAGGGGGATCCCTCATGCACCGAGCCCGCAAAGAGCCCCCTCCGTCGCGACGCTCTGCGTCGCGCCACCTCCCCCGGTAGGGGGAGGAATGATCGTCAGCGCTTGAGCAGCGGCGCGAGCTTCTGGGCGATCATCATGTCGCCGTCGATCTTCAGCTTGCCCTGCATGAAGGCCATCATCGGGTCCAGCCGACCCTCGGACAGGGCGATGAAGTCATCCCAGCTGATCCGCACGGTGGCGTCGGCCGGCTTGTCCTCGTTGGTCACCGAGTTCGGGACGGACGCGCCGTCGATGAAGATCTTGCCGGTGTCGCCCAGGTCGATCTTCACGGTCTTGCCCAGACCGGAGTTGTCGCCGACGGCGCTGCGGATGTGGTCGGTCACGGAAGCCAGGTCGGCCATTCGCGTCTCTCCTGAGGGAGGAAGGTGGGAGCGAACGCCTAACCCGGTCGTCGGACGGCGCCAAGATCACCTTGCGGAAACCTCGGCGCCGCGACGGTCGATCAGAACAGGACCTTCAGGGTGGCCACGACGCGCTCGTCGCTGAACGGCGTGTCGACGTCGGTGTCGTGATACCGCAGGTCGCCGACGAGATTGTCGGTGAAGGCGTAGCCGGCCCCGACGTTCCAGGTGGTGTAGTCGTCCGAAACGTCCAGCGTCTGGTGGCCCAGCGCCCCCGACACGGTCCACTTGGAGTCGAGGGCCCAGGCGAGGTTGCCCTCGACATAGACCGCCTCCTCGTCCGCCGCGCCGAAGAAGTCGGGCGAGTAGAACACCACCGCCCCGAACGTGGCCGGGCCGACCGCGCGCGACGCGGCCGCCTTGAACTCCAGATAGTCGTAGTCGGAAGCGCCCGGCCCGCCGGGGTAGAAGTAGCCGACCACGCCGAAGTCCAGGGCGTAGCCCGCGGCTTCCGTGCGATAGCCGCCGTAGAGGTCGATCTCGCCGTCGGTGTCGTCGAAGAACTCGACGTTCGAGGCCCAGGCCCCGACGTAGAAGGAGCCGATGGTGGCGTCGACGCCGCCCTGGATCGCCGGCTCGCTGTCGGTCTGGCTGAACCCCCGGAACACATAGTCGGTGGTGGCGGCGACGTTGAACGCCACGTCCACGTCCTGGGCGGCGGCGGCGCCGGCCATCGTCATGAGAGCGCCGGCCGTCACGGCGGCGTACTTGAAGAACTTCATCAGCTTATCCCCTCTTGATGACCCCGCGTCGGGGAGGACCGGGGTCCGGTTGATCCGGGAGCGGCGCGACCGGCCGCCGCCGGGGTTTCGATGTCAGGCGTGCTCCAGCGCCTCGCCGTGCAGGTGGGTGTCCAGGCCGTCCTCCTCCTGGGCCTCGCTGACGCGCAGGCCCGTGGTGAACTTGCAGATCACCAGGATGACGAAGGTGGCGACCGCGCTCCACGCCACGGTGAAGGCCAGACCGAGCGCCTGGTTCCCGACGTTGGCGCCTTCCGACACGCCGTTGATGGCGGTGGTGGCGAAGACGCCGGTCAGCAGGGCGCCCAGCAGGCCGCCCGCGCCGTGGATCCCGAAGGCGTCCAGGCTGTCGTCGTAGCGCAGCAGCTTCTTGATCCAGACCGAGGCGGCGTAGCAGACCGGACCGGCCGCCGCGCCGATGATGATCGCGCCCTTGGGATCGACGAATCCGGCGGCGGGGGTGATGGCCACCAGACCCGCGACCAGACCCGACAGGACGCCGATCAGCGAAGGCTTCCGCTTCTCGATTACCTCGACGATCTTCCAGGTCAGGGAGGCGGCCATGGCGGCGATGATGGTGTTCAGCAGCGCCACCCCGGCGACGGCGTCCGCCGCCCAGGCCGAGCCGGCGTTGAAGCCGATCCACCCGACCAGCAGCAAGCTGGCGCCGATCATGGTCAGGACGGGGTTGTGCGCCACGATCGGCTCGGCCCCGTAACCCTTGCGGGCGCCCAGGAAGATGGCGCAGACCAGCCCCGCCACGCCGGAGTTGACGTGCACGACGGCGCCGCCCGCGAAGTCCAGCACGCCGGCCGACCCCAGGAAGCCCCCGCCCCACACCCAGTGGCAGATGGGCGCGTAGACGAAGACCGACCACAGCGCGGTGAACAGCAGCAGGGCCGAATATTTGATCCGCTCGGCGAAGGCGCCGGTGACCAGGGCGGGCGTGATGATGGCGAAGGTCAGCTGGAAGGCGATCCAGAGATACTCCGGCAGGCCCGGCGCGGCCGCATAGGCCGTCTCCATCGTCACGCCGTTCAGGAAGGCGGCGTCCAGGCTGCCGATGACCGACTGCACCTGTTCGTCGGAGAAGCCGAAAGCCGCCTCGCCCACGCCGAACGACAGGCTGTAGCCGACGGCGAACCAGGCGAGCGTGACGACGGAGGCGACGCCCAGAGACTGGGTGATGGTGGCGATCACGTTCTTGCGCCGCACCATGCCGCCGTAGAACAGCGCCAGGCCCGGCAGCGTCATCAGCAGGACCAGCGCGGTCGAGGTCAGGATCCAGGCGCTCGCGGCGCCGTCCACCTCGGCGACCGCCTGATGGGCCAGAAGCGCCGGCTCAGGCGCCGCCTCGGGTTCCGCGGGCGGTGCGGCAGCGGCTTCGGCAGGCGCCGCCTCCGCCACCGTCGGCGCGGCCGGCGCCTCCTGGGCGAAGGCCCCGCCCGCCCAGAACAGCGCCAGGGTGAGAAGACAGAGCGCCAGCGCGCCTGGAAGTCGGTTCAAGAACTGCGACATGCACGTATCCCCCTTGCTATCTCGCAGTTGCGAACTGTTTACCTCATTTTCGTGACTGGCAAGTCCCAGAACGTGGTTCGACGCATTTTTCGTGCACGGAGCGTCTCCGCCGCCCCATCAAGGGCAAGTTTCTTGCGCCGCGCGCGCGAAGGCCCTAAGGTCATCGTCCCCGCATTTTCGTCCGTCCGCAGAAGGGGCGCCGCCTTGGCCGACGCCAACCAGAAGTTCGTGCTCGTGCCGCACGCAGGCCCCGTCAAGGCGTCGGCGGCCGAGCGCGTGGCCGACTTCGGGGAGATCTACAGCGGCTTCGCGGAACAGGTCGCCCAGAGCCAGTCCAGCCGCTGCGCCCAGTGCGGGGTGCCCTTCTGCCAGTCGGGCTGTCCGCTGGAGAACAACATTCCCGATTGGCTGCGCCTCGCCGCCGAGGGACGCGCCGAGGAAGCCTGGGCCCAGGCCGAGGCGACCAGCGCCATGCCCGAGATCTGCGGCCGGGTGTGCCCCCAGGATCGTCTGTGCGAAGGGTCGTGCACCCTGGAGCAGTCCGGCTGGGACACCGTCACGATCGGTTCGGTAGAACGCTGGCTCGGCGACATGGCGTTCGAGAACGGCTGGGTCACGCCGATCGCGCCGAGGGTCGAGCGGGGACAGTCGGTGGGCGTCGTCGGCGCGGGACCGGCAGGGCTGGCGGCCGCCGACCGGCTGCGCGCCGCCGGCTATGCGGTGACCGTCTATGATCGACACGATCGCGCGGGCGGGCTGCTGACCTACGGCATCCCCGGCTTCAAGCTGGAGAAGCACGTCGTGCAGAGGCGGCTGGACCGGCTGGCCGCCGGCGGCGTGACGTTCGAACTGGGCGTCGAGATCGGGCGCGACCTCGCCTTCGCCGAGTTGCGCGCGCGGCACGACGCGGTGCTGGTCGCCACCGGCGTCTACCAGGCCCGGCGGCTGACGGCCCCCGGCTGCGGCTCGCAGGGGGTGATTCCGGCGCTCGACTATCTGATCGCCTCCAATCGCAAGGGCTTCGGCGACGCCGTGCCCGCCTTCGACGACGGGCGGCTGAATGCCCAGGGCAAGCGCGTGGTGGTCATCGGCGGCGGGGACACGGCCATGGACTGCGTCCGCACCGCCGTGCGCCAGGGCGCGGCCACGGTCACCTGCCTCTATCGCCGCGACCGCGCCAACATGCCCGGCAGCGCCCGCGAGGTCGCCAACGCCGAGGAGGAAGGCGTCCGCTTCGAATGGCTGGCCGCCCCCCGCGCGGTGCTGGGCGGCGCGGACGGCGTGACCGGAGTGCGCGCCGCGCGCATGGCCCTGGCCGCCCAGGACGCGGACGGCCGCTGGACGGTCGAGGAGGTGCAGGGGGGCGACTTCGAGACGCCGGCCGACCTGGTGATCGAGGCGCTGGGCTTCGAGCCGGAGGACCTGCCGGCCCTGTTCGACAGCTCCGACCTGGCCCTGACCGAATGGGGCACGATCCGCACCGCGCGCCGCACCAAGGCCACCACGCTCGAAGGCGTGTTCGCCGCCGGCGACATCGTGCGCGGCGCGTCCCTGGTGGTCTGGGCCGTGCGCGACGGTCAGGACGCTGCGGCCGAGATCGACGCCTGGCTTCGCGCGCGCGCTTCTGGAAGGGTCGCGGCATGACCGACGCCTTCGACCCCGCCGCCTACGCGGCCGCGCGCCAGACCCTGATCGACGCCCACGCCTATGACCCGGCCTCGGAGCACGACGCCTGCGGGGTCGGCCTGGTCGCCGCCATCGACGGCGCGCCGCGCCGCGAAGTGGTCGAGCTGGCGCTGAAGGCTTTGAAGGCCATCTTCCACCGGGGGGCGGTCGACGCCGACGGCAAGTCCGGCGACGGGGCCGGCATCCTGATCGGCCTGCCCCAGGCCTTCTTCGAGGCCCAGGTGCGCGACACCGGCCATGAGCCGCGCGCCACGCCGATCTGCGTCGGCATGGTCTTCCTGCCCCGCCTCGACCTGGGCGCGCAGGAGCGGGCCCGCACCATCGTCGAGGGCGAGGTGCTGAAGGCGGGCTTCTACCTCTACGGCTGGCGCCAGGTGCCCCACCATATCGAAGCGCTGGGCGCGCGCGCCGCCGCCACGCGTCCGGAGGTCGAGCAGGTCATGCTGGCCGCGCCCGAAGGCCTGACCGGCGAGGCGCTGGAGCGCCGGCTCTATCTGGTGCGCCGCCGGATCGAGAAGCGCGCCCAGGCCAAGGGCCTGTCGGATTTCTACATCTGCTCCCTGTCGGCCCGGTCGGTGATCTACAAGGGCATGATGCTCGCCGAGGCGCTGGACGAGTATTACCCCGACCTGCTGGACCCGCGGGTGACGGCCAACGTGGCGCTGTTCCACCAGCGCTATTCGACGAACACCTTCCCCGAGTGGCGCCTGGCCCAGCCGTTCCGGATGTTGGCCCACAACGGCGAGATCAACACGCTGCGCGGCAACGCGAACTGGATGAAGAGCCACGAGATCCGCATGGCCGCCGACGCCTTTGGCGAGGACCAGGCGTCCGTGAAGCCGGTGATCCAGGCCTCCGGCTCGGATTCGGCGGCGCTCGACAACGTGTTCGAGGTGCTGGTCCACGCCGGCCGCCCCGCCCCCATGGTCAAGGCGCTGCTGATCCCCGAGGCGCGGGTCGAAGGGGTGATGAAGCCCGAGCATCAGGCGCTCTATGAGTACTGCAACGCCGTGATGGAGCCGTGGGACGGTCCGGCGGCGGTCTGCGCCACCGACGGCCGCTGGGTGGTGGCGGGCAAGGATCGCAACGGCCTGCGTCCCCTCCGGCTGGCGCGCACCGTCGACGGCCTGCTGATCTGCGGCTCGGAGGCCGGCATGACCGGCGTCGCCGAGGAGCGCATCGAGCAGCGCCTGCACATCGGCCCCGGACGCATGGTCGCCGTCGATCTGGAGGCCGGCCGCTTCTACGACGAGTTCGAGCTGGTCGACCGTCTGGCGGAGGATCACCCCTATCGCGAATGGCTCGGCAACATGGTCGAGCTGGAGGCCCGCGTCGGCCCCGGCGACGAGCCGCGCCGCCTGTCGGGCGAGGCCCTGACCCGCGCCCAGCTAGCCGTCGGCTGGACCGAGGAGGACATAGAGTCCCTGCTGGACCCGATGGCGACCTCCGGCAAGGAAGCCGTCGGCTCCATGGGCGACGACGCCCCCCCGACCGTGCTGTCGGAGATCGACCGCCCGTTCAGCCATTACTTCCGCCAGGCCTTCGCCCAGGTGACCAACCCGCCCATCGACTCGCTCCGCGAAGCCGGGGCGATGAGCCTGAAGACCCGGTTCAAGAACCTCGGCAACATCCTGGCCCAGGACGAGACCCAGACGCGGGTCTTCGTGCTGGACAGCCCGGTGCTGACGACCGGCATGTACGAGCGCATGCTGGATCAGGTGGGCGCGGGGGGCGTCGCCGTCATCGACTGCGCCTTCGACGCGCCCGAGCCCGCGGCCCCTCCGGGCCGGACGCTGGAGGCGGCGCTGGACCGCATCGGGCGCGAGGCGTCGGAGCAGGCGCGCGCCGGCGCCGGGCTGCTGGTCCTGACCGACGAGCGGTCGGGGCCCGGCAAGCCCCTGATCCCGATGATCCTGGCGGTGGCGGCGGTGCATTCGCGATTGGTGGACGAAGGCCTGCGGTCGTTCGTGTCCATCGTGGTGCGGACGTCGGAGACGCTGGATTCGCACGGCTTCGCGGTTCTGGTCGGCTGCGGCGCGACGGCGGTCAACGCCTGGCTGGCGCAGGAGACCTTCCAGGCGCGGCTGGAGGCCGGGCGCTATCCGGGACTCACGCTTCGCGACGTCTGCCTGAACTACAAGCACGCCATCGAGGCGGGCCTGATGAAGATCCTGGCCAAGAAGGGCATCTCGGTCATCTCGGCCTATCGCGGGGGCTATGAGTTCGAGGCGCTGGGCCTGTCGCGTTCGCTGGCGGCGGAGTTCTTCCCCGGCATGACCTCGCGCATCTCCGGCATCGGCCTGACCGGGCTGGAGGAGAAGGCGGTGCGCCAGAACGCCCGCGCCTGGGCCGAGGACCGGGTCCGTCTGCCGATCGGCGGCGCGCACCGCATCCGCGCGGGGCAGGAGAGCCACGCCTGGGACGCCGAGACCATCCACCGCTTGCAGGACGCCACGACCCGCAACGACTACAAGCGCTTCAAGGCCTATTCCCGCCGCGTCCGCGAGCAGCCGTCGACCTTCCTGCGCGATCTGCTGGACTTCCGCGAGGTCGCCCAGCCGGCCCAGATCGACGAGGTCGAGAGCGTCAACGAAATCCGCAAGCGCTTCGTCACGCCGGGCATGAGCCTGGGCGCGTTGAGCCCCGAGGCGCACGAGACGCTGAACATCGCCATGAACCGGATCGGCGCCCGCTCGGTCTCCGGCGAGGGCGGCGAGGACCCCGAGCGCTACGTCACCCGCGCCAACGGCGACAATCCGAACAGCGCGGTCAAGCAGGTGGCGTCCGGCCGCTTCGGCGTCACGGCCGAGTATCTGAACCAGTGCCGCGAGATCGAGATCAAGGTGGCCCAGGGCGCCAAGCCCGGCGAAGGCGGCCAGCTGCCCGGCTTCAAGGTCACCGAGTTCATCGCCCGCATGCGTCACTCGACGCCGGGCGTGGGCCTGATCAGCCCGCCGCCGCACCACGACATCTATTCGATCGAGGATCTGGCCCAGCTCATCTACGACCTGAAGCAGATCAACCCGGACGCGCGGGTGACGGTGAAGCTGGTCGCCTCCTCCGGCATCGGCGCGGTGGCCGCGGGCGTGGCCAAGGCCAAGGCGGACGTGATCCTGATCTCCGGCCACAACGGCGGCACCGGGGCCTCGGCCATGGGCTCGATCAAGCACGCCGGCATGCCGTGGGAGATGGGTCTGGCCGAGGCCCATCAGGTGCTCAGCCTGAACGGCCTGAGGAACCATGTGCGCCTGCGCACCGACGGCGGCATCCGCACCGGGCGCGACGTGGTGATCGCGGCGCTTCTGGGCGCCGAGGAGTTCGGCATCGGAACCGCCAGCCTGATCGCCGTCGGCTGCCTGATGGTGCGCCAGTGCCATTCCAACACCTGCCCCGTCGGCGTCTGCGTGCAGGACGAGCGGCTGCGCGCCATGTTCACGGGCACGCCCGACAAGGTGGTGAACCTGTTCACCTTCATCGCCGAGGAGACGCGCGAGGTGCTGGCCTCGCTGGGCCTGAAGTCGCTGGACGAGGCGGTCGGGCGGACCGACCTGTTACGTCAGGTCTCGCGCGGCTCGTCGCATCTGGACGACCTGGACCTGAACCCCCTGCTGGTTCGGGTCGGCGGCCAACTGAACGCCCAGCGCGGACCGGAGACGGCGCGCAACGCCGTGCCCGACACCCTGGACGCCCTGATCGTGCGCGACGCCGCGCCGCTGCTGGAACGCGGCGAGAAGATGCAGCTGACCTATTCGGTCAGGAACACCCAGCGTGCGATCGGCACGCGGACCTCGTCCCATATCGTGCGCCGTTTCGGGAACACGCTGCCCGACGGCCAGCTGACCCTGGCGCTCCGGGGCTCGGCCGGCCAGTCGATGGCCGCCTGGGGCATGAAGGGGCTGCGGATCGAGCTCGACGGCGAGGCCAACGACTATGTCGGCAAGGGCCTGTCGGGGGCGCATCTGATCATCCGGCCCACGACCTGGCGGCCGGGTCAGGCGATCGTCGGCAATACCGCGCTCTATGGCGCGACCTCGGGCGTGCTGTTCGCCTCGGGCGTGGCGGGCGAG
The DNA here is from genome assembly GCF_042434805.1 of Brevundimonas balnearis. NCBI lineage: Bacteria > Pseudomonadati > Pseudomonadota > Alphaproteobacteria > Caulobacterales > Caulobacteraceae > Brevundimonas > Brevundimonas balnearis. The sequence continues at coordinate 101,627 of NZ_JBHLSW010000001.1, forward strand.
CGGTTCGCCGTCCGCAACTCGGGCGCTGAGGCCGTTGTCGAGGGCGTGGGGGCCCACGGCTGCGAATACATGACCGGCGGCGCGGTCGTGGTGCTGGGCCGGGTCGGATGGAATTTCGGCGCGGGCATGTCAGGCGGCGAGGCCTTCATCCTGGCGGACCAGCCGGACCTGGAGACGCACCTGAACGCCGAGGCGGTGACGAGCCTGCCGGTCCATGGCGAGGCGGCGGCCCGGCTGCGCGCGCTTCTGGAGCGACATGCGGACGCGACGGGCTCTCCCCTCGCGCGGCGCCTGCTGGAGGGATGGACCGAGGCCCAGCGCCGCTTCGTGCGCATCCTGCCGAGGGAAGCCGCCGAGGCGCAGGCGCTCAAGCGGGCCTGAGCCGCGGACCTGAGCTTATCGGCTCAGCGGCCGGGCCAGCATGGCCTTCAGCTGCGCCCGCCGCTCCGGCGTCGAGGCGCCGAACACGCCCCGCGCGTCCTCCGGGATATGCGCCATCGGCTCGCCGCCGGTCTGGAAGATGTAGTGGTCGAAGAAGACCCGCCACGCCGCCCGCTCGCGCTCGGGCAGATCGCGCAGGGTCAGGAGCGCGTGGAACAGGGTGAACATCGGCGTGGTCAGCCACTCCGGCCCGTCGCGCCACCAGAAGTTCACCATCGCCCCGATCGGATCCAGCGACTTCACATTGTGGAACCACAGGCTGGGCACATAGACGGCGTCGCCGGGCTCCAGCACCGCCTGCTCGGCCTCCGCCCAGGCTTCGGCGAAGCGGGGGAAGCGCTCGAGGTCCGGCGCATCGATGTCCACAAGGCTGATCGGCTGGCCCGCCAGGGTGAAGTCCAGCGGTCCGACATAGAGGTTCGCGACCTGTCCGGTCGGGAAGAGGGTGAACCTCCGCCGCCCGGCGACCACGCAGGCCAGATTCTGGGGCAGGTCCCAATGGGTGGCCGTCGTCGACCGGTTGCCGATCCAGAGCGACGTCAGCCGCTCCGCGGCGGGGTCCAGCAGCAGCATGGGGTTGGCCTCGACCAATCCCGGGAGATGGCTGGGCGCCGGCACGCCGCCCGCATAGATCGAGGCGGGCCGCTCGACCTCGGCGAGCGCCAGCAGCTCGTCCAGCAGCGCCTTCAGCGGCACCTGTACCGGCGTGTGGTTGCGCCCCTTCAGGTCCTCGGAGTAGCCGTAGCGCCCCTCGATCTCCGGCGACGCCCGGAAGGCGTTGACCGGGCGGCCGGCGTCCAGTCCCGACAGATAGTCGCGCAAGCCCCCCGGCGTCCGCGCCGCCGCCACGGCCGGCCAGTCGGCGACCAGCCCCTCCAGCACCACCGGCCGGCCGGCCGGAACCACCTCGGCTTCGAACCGGGCGCGGTCGACGCCCTTCAGGCGCGGCAAGGGCTTGGGCGGAGGAAGCGACGTCATGACGGCGAGTCTAGGCTGGACCCGCCCCACCGTCACGACATAGGTGGACGCATGCGCGATCCCTCGCCCTTCGACGCCCGCCAGGACCTTGAGGACGCCCCGCGCACCGGCGCCCGCGCGCGACCGAAGGACGCCGCGACGCTGATCCTGGTCCGCCGCCGGTCCGGTTCGGCCGAGGTGCTGATGGGCCGCCGCGCGCCGGGGCATGTCTTCATGGCCTCGAAGTGGGTCTTTCCCGGCGGGCGGGTGGAGCGGGCGGACTTAGGGGCCGCGGCCGCCACGGAACTGAGCGCCGCCACCGCCGAGCGGCTGGAGCGGGAGCTTCCGGCCCGGCGCGCCCGCGCCCTGGCGCTGGCGGCGGTGCGCGAGACCTTCGAGGAGACCGGGCTGATCCTGGGCCGGCCCGCGCCCGCCGCGTCCGTCGCGGGGCCGTGGCGCGAGTTCCGGCGGGCGGGCGCCCTGCCCGACCTGGCGGCCCTGTCCTATATCGCCCGCGCCATCACTCCGCCGGGCCGCCCGCGCCGGTTCGACGCCCGCTTCTTCATGGCCGACGGCGAGAGTCTGATGGCGCGGGGCGAAGCGTCGGGCGAGCTGGACGAGATCGCCTGGCTGCCCCTGGACCAGGCGGCGGGGCAGGACCTGCCGGCCATCACCCGCTTCGTGCTGAAGGAGGTCGCGGCGCGGCACGAGTCGGCCGACCGGCCCCTGCCCTTCGTGCGCTGGCTGCACGGCCGGCACCAGGTCAGCTACGACTGATCACTCCGCCACCGGCCGCGTCAGGTCAAACTCCACGCGGAAGTGGCGGTTCGGCCGCGTCAGTTCGTAGACGAAGGTCTCGCCCGGCCGCACCTCCATCGCCCAGACGTTCGTCACCGAGACGGCGGCGTCATTGGCGGTGAACAGCTCCACCGAGAAGTCGTCGACCGGAAAGGTCTGCCGCTCAGCGGCGCCGGGCCCCTCGGTGTCGCCGCCATACCAGTGCAGGCCCGTCGGCTGACCCTGCGGGTCCCGGTGATCGTGCTTCAGCGTCAGGCCGTGGGGCTCGCGGGTGATCACCCAGGTGCGGCTGCGGTCCTCGCCGACCCAGAACGGGATCCGCACCTCCGTGGGCGAACAGTCGCGAACATGCATGAGCAGCCGCGACGAGGCGAAGGCGGCGTCGGCGGGGTCGGTCGTGGTGACCCGCCCCTCGAATCGCTGCCCGCACAGGGCGTTGAGGTTGGCCATGAAGGCGTCGTGGGATGGGGCGACCCTCGGCGTCGAGACGCAGGCCGAGGTGACGGCGGCGGCGGCGACAAGGCTGACGAGCGTACGGTTCATGCCCGGAGCCTAACCCAGTCCGAGCGGCCGCGCGCAAGTCTGTGCGTCGCCCGTTGACTTCACGGGCGTCCTGAGTATTTTCCCGGCCTCTCGTTTCAAGCGGCTTTCGCCGTCGCAAAGGCAATTCCGATGGCCAAACCGGCTTCCATCAAGATCCGTCTGAACTCCACGGCCGACACCGGCTTCTTCTACGTCACCAAGAAGAACGCCCGGACCATGACCGAGAAGATGGTCGTGCGGAAGTACGACCCGGTCGCGCGCAAGCACGTCGAGTTCAAGGAAGGCAAGATCAAGTAAGGCGTTTCAACCGCCTGACCGATCCGACGCCCGGCCTCGGCCGGGCGTTTTGCGTTTCAGGCTAAGGCTTTGGCTCAGGCCGCGCGGGCGACGACCACGTTGCGGCCGCGCGACTTGGCCTCATAGACCCCGTCGTCGGCGCGCTTGAGCAGGCTTTCCGGCGTCTCGTGCGGCGCGACCGAGGCCGCCACGCCGATCGAGACGGTGATCGGCAGGAGCTCCTGTCCGCCCAGGATGCGGAACGGCGCGGCCTCCACGTTCATGCGGATGCGCTCGGCGATTCGGCCGGCGTCCTCCAGCCGGATGCCCGGCATGAGGACGACGAACTCCTCGCCGCCCAGGCGACAGGGCAGATCGACCGCCCGGACATTGGTCGCCAGCCGAACCCCGAACTCGCGCAGGACCTCGTCGCCCGCGTCGTGGCCGAAGCCGTCGTTCACGCCCTTGAAGTGGTCGATGTCCAGCAGCAGCGCCGCCACCGGCTCGCCACCGTGGTTGGCCCGCTGCAGCAGGGCCTGCAGCTGGCTGGTCATGTAGCGGCGGTTGTGCAGCCCGGTCAGCGGGTCGGTGACCGCCATCTCCAGGCTGAAGTCCAGCTTCTCCCGCAGGAAGTCGGCGTAGCGCTTGCGCTTGACCTGGGTCCGCACCCGCGCGGCCAGCTCCTGCTGATCGACCGGGCGCGACAGGATGTCGTTCACGCCGAGCTCCAGCGCCTTCAGCATCCGCGCGCGCTCGCCCGGATCGACGATGGCCAGGATCGCGAGGTTTCGCGACGCCTCCTGCGACCGCACCTGCGCCGCCAGCCTCAGGCCGTCGAAGCTGTCGGCCGCCGCGTTGACGATCAGCAGGTCCACCGGGCCGCGGCAGGTCATCAGGGCCGCATTGGGATCGGACTCGTGAACCACCCGGTGTTCGCCGCCCAGCTCGGCGAGAAGGCGGTTGGCCTGTTGCGGATTGTCGTCCACCACCAGCACCCGCGCGCCCGACGAGCGGAGCCGCCCCACCCCCTCGGCCAGTCCCAGCCGGCGACCGCTCTCCTCGCGTTCGCGCAGCTCGTCCATCGCCGCCTTGAGCCGGATCATCGAACGCACGCGCGCCATCAGCACCACGTCGTCGATGGGCTTGGTCAGGAAGTCGTCGGCCCCGGCCTCCAGCCCCTGGATCCGGTCCTCGCGGCCGTCGAGCGCCGTCACCAGGATGACCGGGATATGCCGGGTCACGGGATCGGCCTTCAACCGGCGCGACACCTCGAAGCCGTCCATGCCGGGCATCATGACGTCCAGCAGCACGATGTCGGGCAGCTCGGCCTTGGCGATCCGCAGCGCCGTGGGTCCGTCCGCGGCGGTCAGGACGTCGTAGTAGTCCAGCGTCAGCTTCGCCTCGAGCAGGCGGACGTTCGCCGGAACATCGTCGACCACAAGGATACGCGCGGTCATGGCCTACCCCAGGTGCTTACGAACCGTGTCCAGGAAATAGCTGATCGAGATCGGCTTGGAGATGTAGGCCTCGCAGCCCCCCTGACGGATGCGCTCCTCGTCGCCCTTCATGGCGAAGGCGGTCACAGCGACGACGGGAATGTGCGACAGTTCCTCGTCCTCCTTCAGCCAGCGCGTGACCTCCAGGCCGGAGATCTCGGGCAGCTGGATGTCCATCAGGATCAGGTCCGGCCGGTGCTGGCGCGCCAGGGCGAGCGCCTGCATGCCCTCGCGGGTCTGAAGGGTCTCGTAGCCCTGCGAGTCGAGCAGATCATGAAAGAGCTTCATGTTCAGCTCGTTATCCTCGACGATGAGGACCTTCTTCGACATCATCACCTGGACCGCCCGACGACAGGGGCTTTCACGCCGCCGGCCGGGCTCTCACCTGTTCGTTGCGTCGGAACATGGACCGACATTCTTTAAGTTGACGTGAAGCATGGCCGCGCCCGGCATGAAGGCCATCTGCATGGAGTGCTTCTGGACGGCGCCGGAACGACCGTCGCCCCTGCGCTGCCCCGCGTGCGGGTCGCCGCGGGTCGTCGCCCACGACGAGCTCGACACGCTCGCCATCGCCCACATGGACTGCGACGCCTTCTACGCCTCGGTGGAGAAGCGCGACCGGCCGGAGCTGCGCGACAAGCCGGTGATCGTGGGCGGCGGACGTCGGGGGGTGGTGACCACCGCCTGCTACATCGCGCGCCTGTACGGCGTCGGGTCGGCCCAGCCGATGTTCAAGGCGCTCAAGGCCTGTCCGGACGCGGTGGTGGTCAAGCCGGATTTCGCCAAGTACTCGGCCGAGAGCCGGCGCATCCTCGGGGCGCTGGGGCGGCTGACCCCCCTGATCCAGCCGCTGTCGCTGGACGAGGCGTGGGCGGACCTGTCGGGCACCGAGCGCCTGAACGGCGGGCCGGCGGCGCTGCAGCTGATCCGGTTCCAGAAGCACATTGAACAGGAGACCGGCCTGACCGTCTCCATCGGGCTGGCGCCGAACCGCTTCCTGGCGAAGGTGGCCTCGGAACTGGACAAGCCGCGCGGCTTCTCGGTCATCGGCGCGGCCGAGGCGAAAGGCTTCCTGGCCCCGAAAGCCGTCACGATCCTGCCGGGGGTCGGCCCGGTCTTCGGCAAGGCGCTCCGCAGCGACGGCTTCGACACGGTCGGAGACCTGGCCCGCGCCGATCCCAAGGACCTGGTGCGCCGCTATGGCGAATGGGGCCTGCGCCTGTGGGACCTCGCCCACGGTCGCGACGGCCGCGCGGTCGATCCGGACCATGACCGGCGCGGCATGAGCGCCGAGACCACCTTCAACGAGGACCTGACCGAGCAGACGGCGCTCGAGGCCGAGCTCTGGCGGCTGTGCGAGAAGCTGGCGGCCAAGGCGCGCCGCTCCGGTCTGGCGTCCCGCACCGTGCAGCTGAAGCTGCGGCGCACCGACTTCCGCATCGTCACCCGGCGCCAGACCCTGGCCGAACCCGTGCAGACGGCGCGCGGCCTGTTCGCCGCCGCGGCCGGCCTGCTGAAGCCTGAACTGGGCCGCCCCTACCGCCTGATCGGCGTCGGCATGATGGATGTGATGGACGCCGAGGACGCGCCCTTTAGCCTGTTCGAGAGCGAGGAAGCCCGGGCGCTGAAGACCGAGACCGCCATCGACGCCCTGCGCGCCCGATTTGGCGACGCGGCCGTGGTGTCGGGGCGGGCCCTCAAGCGCTAGCCTGAAGCGCTAGCCCGCCATCTCGGTCGGCCTCTGCTTCTCGCGCAGGGTGACCAGCTCCTCGGCGACCGTGGGATGCACCGCGCAGGTGGCGTCCCACTGCTGTTTGGTCAGGCCCGCCTTCACGGCGATCGCGGCGACCTGGATGATCTCCGGCGCGTCCGGCCCCACGATGTGTACGCCCACCACCCTCTGGGTGTCCGCGTCCACCACCAGCTTCATCAGCATCCGCTCGTCGGAGCCGGTGAAGGCGTACTTCATCGGGCGGAAGCGGGTCAGATAGACGTCGACCCCCTTGCGGCACGCGCGGCGCGCCTCGGCCTCGGACAGCCCGACCGTGCCGACCGGCGGCTGGCTGAACACGGCGGTGGCCACGGCCTCGTAGTCGAAGCTGGTCGGGGTGTCGCGATAGACGGTCTGGTGGAACGCCACGGCCTCGCGGATGGCGACGGGCGTCAGGTTCATCCGGTCGGTGACGTCGCCGATGGCCCAGATGTTCTCCGCCGTCGTCCGCGAGAACTCGTCGACCTTGATCGCCCCCTGCTCCGTCAGCTCGACGCCGGCGGTCTCGAGGCCCAGGCCCTTCACGTGCGGCACGCGGCCGGTGGCGAACATCACCACGTCGGTCTCGATCTCCAGGCCGTTGTCGAGCACGTTCAGCAGCCCGGCCTCGGTCTTCTCGATCCGGTCATGCTGGGTGGCCAGCACCACGCGGATGCCGCGCTTCTCGATCTCGTCGGCCAGATGCGCGCGCACGTCGTCGTCGAAGCCGCGCAGGATGTTCGGCCCGCGATAGACCAGGGTCGTCTCGACCCCCAGCCCGGCGAAAATGCCGGCGAACTCCACGGCGATATAGCCGCCGCCGGCGATCAGGATGCGCTTCGGCAGTTCCGGCAGGTGGAAGGCTTCCTCCGAGGTGATCGCGTGCTCGATCCCCGGCAGGCCCTCGGGGATCCAGGGACGCCCGCCGGTGGCGATGAGGATGCGCTCGGCGGTGATCGTCGGGTCCTTGCCCACGATCTCGACGGTGTGGGCGTCCTTCAGCACCGCGCGGCCGTGGATCAGCTCGACCCCCGCCTTGCCGAGGTTGGCGGCGTAGATGCCCGACAGCCGGGCGATCTCCACGTCCTTGGTCTCGATGAAGCCCTTCCAGTCGAAGCTGGCGTCGACGGTCCAGCCGTAGCCCTTGGCCGTCTCGAACTGGTGGGCGAAGTCCGAGGCCATGACCATGAACTTCTTGGGCACGCAGCCGCGGATCACGCAGGTGCCGCCGACCCGGTGCTCCTCGGCGATGGCCACCCGCTTGCCGTCCAGCGCCGTCAGCCGCGCCGCCCGCACGCCCCCCGAACCCGCGCCGATGACGAAGAGATCGTAGTCGTAGTCGGCCATGGCGGGCTCCGCTTGGGCGGTGATCGGGCTCAGGGATGTAGAACGTCGACGCCGGAATCCAAGCCGATGATCGCCTCGTCGGCCAGGTCGAGGAACAGGCCGTGCTCGACGACGCCGGTGATCAGTTTCAGGTCGTCGGCCAGACGGACCGGGTCGTGTATGGCCCCGCACCTGGCGTCATAGATGACATTGCCGCCGTCGGTGCGGACGATGCCGCGCTCGGCCTGGCGCAGGCGCGCGGGCATGGCGATCTCATGGTCGGCCAGGACGTCGGCGATGCGGTTGGCGGTGGTCTTGTGCCCGAACGCCACCACCTCGATCGGCAGGGGGAAGGCGCCGAGCGTCTTCACCACCTTGGCGCTGTCGGCGATGACGATGCAGCGCGCCGAGGCCTCCCACACCAGCTTCTCGCGCAGCAGGGCCGCGCCGCCGCCCTTGATCAGGGCCAGCCCCGGCCCGACCTCGTCGGCGCCGTCGATCGTCAGGTCGATACGCGGCGTGTCCTCCAGCGTCGACAGCGTCAGCCCAAGCTCGCGCGCCAGATCCGCCGTCGCCTCCGACGTCGGCACGCAGCGCAGGTCCGCCAGGCCCCGCGCCGCCAGCGCCTTCACGAACCAGGCGGCCGTCGAGCCGGTGCCCAGGCCGACGATCATGCCGGGCTCGACCCGCGCGGCGGCGGCCTCGCCGGCGTGCTTTTTCTGGAGGTCAGACATGTCCATTCCTCCCCGGCGCAGCGGGGGAGGGAGACCCCGAAGGGGTGGAGGGGGCAAACCGGAAGCACGGGAGGTTGCGGTCGCCCCCTCCACCACGCTTCGCGTGGTCCCCCTCCCCCGAAGCTGCGCGTCGGGGGAGGATCATGGCTTTGCCGCCTTCCGGGCGCGCATCGCCTGCATGAAGCGCTCGGCCCAGCCGGGTCGCAGCTCCTGCCGCGCCCGACCCAGCGCCAGGGCGCCGTCGGGCACGTCCTCGGTGATCACAGAGCCGGAGCCCGTCATCGCCCCCGCCCCCACCGTCACCGGCGCCACCAGAGCCGTGTTGGAGCCGATGAAGGCCCCCGCGCCCACCTCGGTCCTGTGCTTGTTGAAGCCGTCGTAGTTGCAGAAGATCGTGCCGGCGCCGACGTTGGCCCCCTCCCCGACCGACCCGTCGCCAAGATAGGCCAGGTGGTTGGCCTTGGCGCCCTTGGCCATCGTCACGTTCTTCACCTCGACGAAGTTGCCGATCCGGACGCCTTCGCCCAGGTCCGCGCCGGGCCTGAGCCGCGCATAGGGGCCGACTTCCGCCCCCGCAGCCACGACCGCTCCCTCAACATGGCTGAAGCTGCGGATGCGGGCGCCGCCCGCGACCTTCGCGCCCGGGCCGAAGACCACATAGGGCTCGATCACCGCGCCCGGCCCGATCTCGGTGTCCCAGCTCAGGTGAACGGTGTCGGGCGCCGGCATCCGCACCCCCGCCGCCAGCAGGTCCTCGCGCCGCACCCTCTGGAACAGGGCCTCCGCCTGGGCCAGTTCCGCTTGCGCGTTCACGCCCATCACAGCGTCTTCGCCCGCGAAGACCGCGCGGGTCGCGTGCCCGGCCCGGCGCGCCAGACCGACCACGTCGGTCAGGTAGTACTCGCCCTTGGCGTTGTCGTTCGTGACCCGCTCTAGCAGCTCGAACAGCAGCGCCGCCGGGGCCGCCATGACGCCGGAGTTGCAGGCCGTGACCTTCAGCTGGTCCGGCGTCGCCTCCTTGGCCTCGACGATCGCCTCCAGCGTCCCGCCCGACAGGATCAGCCGGCCGTAGGCGCCGGGGTCGCGCGCCTCGAAGCCGATCACCGTGACGCCGTCTCCGGCGAACACCGGGGCGATGTCGGCGGCGGTCAGCAGCGGCACGTCGCCGTAGGTGACCACCACCTCGCCGTCGAAGCCGTTCAGCGCCGCTTTCGCGGCCAGCACAGCGTGGCCGGTGCCGAGCGGAGGGTCCTGGACCGCGATCGCGGCCGCGCCCAGGCGCTTCTCGACGTGGGCCCGCACCTCGGGCGAGTGATTGCCGACCACCACCACGATGCGCTCGCAGCCCAGGCCCTCGGCGGCGTCGATGGCGTGGTCCAGCATGGCGCGTCCGCCGACCGGGTGCAGCACCTTGGGCAGGGGCGACTTCATCCGCGTGCCCTGGCCGGCGGCCAGGATGATCGCGGCGCGGGCTCGGCTGGTCATGAATCGGTCCGGCGGCTAGGCATCGTCAGCGGTCTAGCCCATCCCCGGGCGCGACGGGAGGGCTGCATGCGCGATCTGGACGGCTGGACGATCCTGTTCGACCTGGACGGCACGCTGGTGGACTCCGCCCCGGACCTGATCGGCACGCTGAACCGCATGCTGGCGCTCAAGGGCCTGCCGCCGGTTCCGGTCTCCAGCGCGCGCCATCTGGTCGGCCACGGCGCCCGGGCGCTGCTGAGGCATGGCTTCCAGGAAGCGGGTTCGACCTGGGACGAGGCGGCGGAGCCGGAGCTGTTCGACCGTTTCATCGCGGATTACGTCGAGAACATCGCCGCCCACACCCGGCCTTTTCCCGCCGTGGTCGAGACGCTGGAGGAGCTGTCCACGCGCGGAGCGACGCTGGTGGTGGCGACCAACAAGCGCACCGATCTCTCTCTGGCCCTGCTCGACGCGCTGGACCTGACCCGCCGCTTCGCCCTGGTCGCCGGACCGGATCGGGTCTCGGCCAGGAAGCCCGACGCCGCCCATATCCTGGACGCGCTCAAGATCGTCGGCGGCGACCCGGCTCGCGCGGTGATGGTCGGCGACGCCTCCACCGACACCGGTGCGGCGCGCGCCGCGGGCGTGCCCTCGATCCTGTGCACCTTCGGCTACAACGACCGTCCGCCCCAGGAGCTTGGCGCGGACGTCATGCTGGACGACTGGTCCGGGTTCGAAGCCGCGCTGGCGGCGGCCAGGCGCCTGTGCAGGAGCTAGCCATTTGCCCTGAGCCGCCGCGCTCGCTACATCCCGCGCCAACCTCCCCACACGATGATCAAGGCGCGGACGCACCCCATGGCGCAGCAGTACATTTTCCAGATGCAGGGCCTGACCAAGGCCTATCCCGGCGGCAAGAAGGTCTTCGAGAACATCTGGCTGAGCTTCTATCCGGACGCCAAGATCGGCGTCGTCGGCGTCAACGGCTCGGGCAAGTCGACCCTTCTGAAGATCATGGCCGGCCTGGACACCGAATTCTCCGGCGAGGCGCGCGCCGCCGACGGCGTCAAGCGCGGCTATCTGGAGCAGGAGCCGCAGCTCGATCCCAACCTGACCGTGCGCGAGAACGTCGAGGCCTGGTGCGAGGAGAAGCAGTGGGTCAAGCGCTTCAACGAGATCGCGGCCGAAATGGCCGAGAACTACTCCGACGAGCTTATGGAGGAGATGACCGCCCTCCAGGAGAAGATCGACGCTGGCGACGTCTGGGACATCGACAGCCGCATCGAGATGGCCATGGGGGCCCTGCGCTGCCCGCCGGACGACTGGTCGGTCACCAGCCTGTCGGGCGGTGAGAAGCGCCGCGTGGCGCTGGCCCGGCTGCTGTTGTCCAAGCCCGACATGCTGCTGATGGATGAGCCGACCAACCACCTGGACGCCGAGTCCGTCGCCTGGCTGCAGCACCACCTGGAGGCCTTCCCGGGCTGTGTGATCCTGGTCACCCACGACCGCTACTTCCTTGACCAGGTGACCAAGTGGACGCTGGAGCTCGATCGCGGCAAGGGCATCCCCTACGAGGGCAACTACTCCGGCTGGCTGGAGCAGAAGCAGAAGCGCGTCGTCCAGGAGCAGTCGGAGTCCGAGGCTCGCCAGCGCGCCCTGACCCGCGAACTGGAATGGGTCCGCTCCGGCGCCAAGGCCCGCCAAGCCAAGTCCAAGGCGCGTCTGGCCGCCTATGAGCGCATGGTCGCCGAGCAGGAGAACAGCCGCCAGGCCCAGACCTTCGCCGCCATCCAGATTCCGCCGGGCCCGCGCCTCGGCAATGTGGTGCTGGAGGTCGAGGGGCTGACCAAGAGCTATGGCGACAAGCTGCTGTTCAAGGACCTGACGTTCAAGCTGCCGCCGAACGGCATCGTCGGCGTGATCGGGCCGAACGGCGCGGGCAAGTCGACCCTGTTCCGCCTGATCACCGGCCAGGAACAGCCCGACGCCGGCAAGCTGCGCCTCGGCGAGACGGTCAAGCTGGCCTATGTCGATCAGTCGCGCGACGACCTCGAGGCCAACAAGACCATCTGGGAGGTGATCTCCGGCGGCACCGACGTGATGATGGTCGGCAAGCGCGAGATCAACACGCGCGCCTATGTCGGCAGCTTCAACTTCAAGGGCACCGACCAGCAGAAGAAGGTCGGGCTGCTGTCGGGCGGTGAGCGCAACCGCGTCCACCTGGCCAAGACGCTGGCCACCGGCGGCAACCTGATCCTGCTCGACGAACCGACCAACGACCTCGACATCGAGACGCTGCAGAACCTGGAGGAGGCGCTGGAGGAGTTCGCCGGCTGCGCCGTGGTCATCAGCCACGACCGCTGGTTCCTGGACCGGCTGGCCACCCACATCCTCGCCTTCGAGGGCGACGGTCACGTGGAGTGGTTCGAGGGCAACTTCGAAGCCTACGAAGAGGACAAGAAGCGCCGCCTGGGCGCGGACAGCCTCATCCCGAAGCGGGTGCAGTACCAGAAGTTCGGGCGCTGACTTAGATGAAGACCGGCCGGCCCTCGGGCCGGCCGACTGTCAGTTCAAGGCCCTCAAAGGCCCAACTGAGTGCGGATGGCCCGCTCCACCGCCGCCATATCTCCGCGCGTCAGCCCCCCCTGCCGACGGCCAAGTCTCAGTTTGGAAGCCGTAAAGAGCTGATCGGCCATCGCCTTGCGACGCTCGCCGTTGACGTCGATGAGCGCCTCGCCCGGGTAGATGCGGTCGGTCTGCGTCGTTAGCGGCACGACCTGAACCCGGTTGAGGGCCCGGTTGGCGGCGTCGTTGCTGACGATCACCGCCGGGCAGGTCTTGGTGATCTCCCCGCCGATTGAGGGGTCGAACGACACCCACCAGACCTCCCCCCGCCTCGGTTGATCAGTCACCTGGCGTCACGTCGGCGATGAGGGCCTCGCACCACTCGCCGGCCTCGCGCTCTCGCGCTTCGTCGGCGGCCATGTCGCGATACCCCTGAAGCAGGGCGTCCTCGCTCACCAGGGGGCGCACCAGATCGTTGACGAAACGGCTGATCCGCCCCGCCCCGATCCGGCTGTGCAGGCCCTCGTAGACGTCGTCGTCCACGGTCAAGGTCAGCTTCTTCATGTCTGGAAGATACGTGCGATTACACGTATTGTCGATGGCATGACCCAGCGTCCCGCCGTCCTGGTCGTCCAGCCGCATCTGGCGCCGCTGTCCGGTTTTCTGGAGACCCTCTACGACGTCTACCGCCTGTGGGAGGGGCCGCCGCTGGAGGCGGAGCCGGACATCCGCGCGCTCATCGTCGCCGGCGAACATCCGCTGGACAAGGGGCTGGTGGAGCGGCTGCCGAACCTGTCGCTCGTCGCCTGCTTCACCTCGGGCCATGAGGGGATCGACGTCGACTGGTGCCGGGCTCGGGGCCTGGCGGTCAGCCATGCGCCGGGCGTGAACCATGAGGACGTGGCCGACCATGCGCTCGGTCTGATCCTGGCGTCGCGACGCAGCATCTTCGAGGGCGACCGGGCGGTGCGCGGCGGGGACTGGCGGCGGGACGCCCGCACCATCACGCCGTCGATGAAGGACGCCAAGCTGGGCATCGTGGGCCTGGGCTCCATCGGGCGGGCGGTCGCGCAGCGGGCGGCGGCCTTCCGTATGGACATCCGCTGGTGGGGCCCGCGCGAGAAGCAGGCCGACTGGCCCCGCATGGGCTCCCTGGTCGAGCTGGCGCGCTGGGCCGACCTGCTGGTGGTGGCGTGCAAGGCTGACGAGAGCAATCGTGGCCTGATCGACCGCGAGGTGATGACGGCGCTGGGGCCAGAGGGCCTGCTGGTCAATGTCGCACGCGGCGTCCTGGTGGACGAAGACGCCCTGATCGAGCTCCTGAAGTCCGGAACATTGGGCGCCGCCGCGCTGGACGTGTTCGAAGAGGAGCCCACGCCTGCGGACCGCTGGGCCGGCGTGCCCAACGTGGTGCTCACCCCGCACACCGGCGGGGCGACACAGGCGGCCGTACCCGCGATGCTGGGTCTGCTGCTTCAGAACCTGGCGGCTCACTTCGCCGGCCGGCCGCTGGTGACGCCGGTCGCCTGACCGCTTGGCAATCATATAAAGATATCTTTATATGAGCATATGAGCCTTACCGCCGACCAGGCCGTCGAAATGCTGCGCGCCGCGGGCGAGCCGACCCGCCTGCGCATCCTCACCCTGCTCGCCGCCGAGGAGCTGTCGGTGATGGAGCTTTCGCGGGTGCTGGAGCAGAGCCAGCCGCGCGTGTCCCGCCATCTGAAACTCATGGCCGAAGGGGGGCTGATCGAACGTTTCCCGGACGGCGCCCGGGTCTTTTATCGCCTGTCATCCGACCGCATCGCGCGACGTCTGGCGGAAACGGTGCTGGACAGCCTGCACGACGAGGACGCCGAGCGCGATCATCGCCGGCTGGAGACCGTCCGTCGTGAGCGCGAGGCCGACGCCCAGGCCTATTTCGAACAGGTGGCGCCCAGCTGGGACCGCATCCGCTCGCTCTATGTCTGTGAGAGCGCGGTGGAGGCGGCGATCGAGCGCGCCGCCGGCCCCGGCCCCTTCGAGCGACTGGTGGACCTCGGCACCGGCTCGGGCCGCATGCTGACGCTGCTGGGCAAGCGGGCGCGGGTCTCGATCGGGCTGGATCTCAGCCAGAGCATGCTCAACATCGCCCGTTCCAACGTCGCCAAGGCGGGCCTGGACCGGGTGGAGCTGCGCCACGGCGACGTCTTCGCCACCCGCCTGCCGTCCGAGAGCGCCGATCTGGTGGTGGTGCATCAGGTGCTGCACTACCTCGCCGACCCGGCCGCCGCCGTGGCCGAGGCCGCGCGGATCACCACACCGGGCGGAAAGCTGCTGATCGTCGACTTTGCCCCCCACGCGCTGGAGCGTCTGCGGGAGGAGCATCAGCATCGCCGTCTGGGGTTCGCCGACGCCGAGATTCGCCGCTGGCTGGACGACGCCGGTCTCAAGCCGTCGGCGCCCATCGCCCTGCCGCCCGACACCGACGGCCTGACCGTCAGCATCTGGACGGCGGAGCGACCCGCCCTGTCCGCCAGCCGGAGCGTCGCCTGATGTCGTCCGCCCTGAACCTGGCCGAGGCCCGCGCGCTTCTGCTGTCGCCGCTCGGCCCCGTCGCCCGCGCCGGGAACAATGCGACGGCGCCACGGGTGTCCTTCGAGTTCTTTCCGCCCAAGACCGACGCGGCCGAAGACAACCTGTGGCAGGCCATCCGGCGCCTGGCCCCGCTGAACCCCGCTTTCGTCTCGGTGACCTACGGCGCCGGCGGCTCCACGCGGGAGCGCACGCACAGAACCGTCGCGCGCATCCTGGCCGAGACGTCGCTGAAGCCGGCCGCGCACCTGACCTGCGTCGAGGCCAGCCGCGACGAGGTCGACCAGGTCATCCGCGACTACAGGGCCGCGGGCGTCACCCACATCGTCGCCCTGCGCGGCGACCCGCCCGGCACCGGCGGCATCGGCGGGGTCTATCAGCCCCGCGCCGACGGCTACGCCAACGCCACCGAGCTGGCCCGCGCCATCTCGGCCGTCGGCGGCTTCGACATCACCGTCGGCGTCTATCCGGAGAAGCACCCGGAAAGCGCCTCGCTCGACCACGACATCGAGGTGCTGAAGGCCAAGGTCGATGCGGGCGCGACCCGCGCCATCAGCCAGTTCTTCTTCGACATCGACGCCTTCCTGCGCTTCCGCGACCGGGTGCGGGCCGCGGGCGTGACCATCCCGATCATCCCCGGCGTCATGCCGGTCACGAACTTCGCCGGCCTCAAGCGGATGAGCGCGGCCTGCGGCGCGGCGGTGCCGGGCTGGCTGGCGGGGCATTTCGAGGGCCTGGACGACGACCCCGACACGCGCCGCCTGATCGCGGCCTCCGTCGCCGCCGAGACCTGCGCGCGACTGCAGGAAGAGGGGTTCTCCGACTTCCACTTCTACACCCTGAACCGCGCCGACCTGGTCTACGCCATCTGCCGGGTGCTGGGCGTGCGGGAGCAGTCGGCATGAGGGGCCGGTCTTTTTCCTCCCCCGCTCCTTCGCGGGGGATGGGGACCGCGAAGCGGTGGAGGGGGCGACCCCAGACGCCAGCGCTGGCCGTCGCCCCCTCCACCATGCTGCGCATGGTCCCCCTCCCCCGCTTCGCTTCGCTTGCTGGGGAGGAATGCTGATGACCCGCGCCGAACGCATCGCGTCGTTGAAAGCCGCCGCGCGGGAGCGGATTCTGGTGCTCGACGGCAGCTGGGGCGTGATGATCCAGCGGCTGGACCTGTCGGAGGAGGATTTCCGCGGCGAACGCTTCGTGGCGCACAACCACCCGCAGAAGGGCAACAACGACCTGCTGATCCTGACGCGGCCGGACGTCATCGCCGACCTGCACGACCAGTACTACGCCTCGGGCGCCGACATCTCGGAGACCAACACCTTCTCCTCGACCTCGATCGGACAGGCGGATTACGGCATGGAGTCCGCGGTCTATGACCTGAACTTCGAGGGCGCGCGCATCGCCCGCGAGGTGGCCGACCGCTGGACGGAGAAGGAGCCGGAAAAGCCCCGCTTCGTCGCCGGCTCGATCGGCCCGACCAACCGCACCCTGTCGATCAGCCCGGAGGTCAACGACCCCGGCTATCGCGCCGTGACGTTCGACCAGGTCTACGACGCCTACAAGGAGCAGGCCCGGGCGCTCCACGAGGGCGGCGTCGACATCTTCCTGGTCGAGACCATCTTCGACACCCTGAACGCCAAGGCGGCGATCAAGGCCATCCTCGACCTTCAGGACGAGGGCTACGAGCCCCTGCCCCTGTGGATCTCGGGCACCATCACCGACCGCTCGGGCCGCACCCTGTCGGGACAGACGGCGGAAGCCTTCTGGCACTCGGTGCGGCACGCCAGGCCCTTCGCCATCGGCCTGAACTGCGCGCTGGGGGCCGACCTCATGCGCCCCTACATCGCCGAGCTCAGCCGCATCGCCGACACGCTCGTGGCCGCCTTCCCCAACGCCGGCCTACCCAACGCCATGGGCCAGTACGACGAGCAGCCGCACGAGACGGCGCACTTCATCGAGGAATGGGCGAAGAGCGGCCTCGTCAACATCGTCGGCGGCTGCTGCGGCACGACGCCGGACCACATCCGCCATGTGGCCGAAGAGGTCGCGGGCGTGACGCCGCGAGTCGTGCCGGACCGGCCGGTTGCGCTGCGCCTTTCCGGTCTCGAACCGTTCGAGGTGGGGGCGTGAGACCCACCTTCATCAACGTCGGCGAGCGGACCAACGTCACCGGCTCGGCCAAGTTCAGGAAGCTGATCGTCGAGGGGAACTACCCCGAGGCGCTGTCGATCGCGCGTCAGCAGGTCGAGGCGGGCGCCCAGGTCATCGACGTCAACATGGACGAGGGCCTGCTGGACTCCAAGGCGGCCATGGTCACCTTCCTGAACCTGATCGCGGCCGAGCCCGACATCGCCCGGGTGCCGATCATGATCGACTCCTCCAAGTGGGAGGTGATCGAAGCGGGCCTGAAGTGCGTGCAGGGCAAGCCGATCGTGAACTCCATCAGCCTGAAGGAGGGCGAGGCCGCCTTCCGTGAGCAGGCGGTGAAGTGCCTGCGCTACGGCGCGGCCGTCGTGGTCATGGCCTTCGACGAACAGGGCCAGGCCGACACCGCCGCCCGCAAGATCGAGATCTGCACCCGCGCCTACCGGCTGCTGGTCGACGAGATCGGCTTCCCGCCCGAAGACATCATCTTCGACCCCAACATCTTCGCCGTCGCGACGGGGATCGAGGAGCACGACAACTACGCCGTGGACTTCATCGAGGCGACGCGGACGATCCGCGCCACCCTGCCCCACGCCCATGTGTCCGGCGGGGTGTCGAACGTCTCGTTCAGCTTCCGCGGCAACGAGCCGGTGCGCCGGGCGATCCACTCGGTGTTCCTGTACCACGCCATCCAGGCGGGCATGGACATGGGCATCGTCAACGCCGGCGACCTGCCGGTCTATGACGACATCGATCCGGAGCTGAGGGACGCCGTCGAGGACGTTATCCTGAACCGGCCCCCGCGCGGCAATGTCTCCAACACCGAGCGGCTGGTGGACCTGGCCCCCCGCTACAAGGGCGAGAAGGGTCAGGCCAGGGTCGTCGACCTCTCCTGGCGCGACCAGCCGGTGGCCAGGCGCATCGAGCATGCGCTCGTCCACGGCATCACCGACTTCATCGAGGCCGACACCGAGGAGGCCCGCGCCGCCGCCGAGCGCCCCCTGCACGTCATCGAAGGCCCGCTGATGGACGGCATGAATGTCGTCGGCGACCTGTTCGGCGCGGGCAAGATGTTCCTGCCCCAGGTGGTGAAGTCCGCCCGCGTGATGAAGCAGGCCGTGGCCTACCTCGAGCCCTTCATGGAGGCGGAGAAGGCCGGCAAACCGCGCGAGCAGGCGGGCCGCATCCTGATGGCGACCGTCAAGGGCGACGTCCACGACATCGGCAAGAACATCGTCGGCGTCGTGCTCCAGTGCAACAATTACGAGGTGGTCGACCTGGGCGTCATGGTCCCGGCCGACCGCATCCTCGATGAGGCGGAGAAGCACAAGGTCGACATCATCGGCCTGTCCGGCCTGATCACGCCCAGCCTCGACGAAATGGTGTTCGTGGCCTCGGAGATGGAGCGGCGCGGCTTCCGCATCCCGCTTTTGATCGGCGGGGCGACCACCAGCCGGACGCATACGGCGGTGAAGATCGAGCCGGCCTATCCGTCCGGTTCGACCACCTATGTCACCGACGCCAGCCGGGCGGTGGGCGTGGTCTCCGGCCTGCTGTCGCCGACCGAGCGGGAGCGGAACATGGCCGCCACGCGCGATGAGTACGTCCGCGTGCGCGAGCAGTACGCGCGGGGCCAGGAGACCAAGGCCCGCGCCTCCCTGGCCCAGGCCCGCGCCAACCGCTTCCGCCCCGCCGACCCCGCCCCGGCCCCGGCCCCGTCCTTCCTGGGCGTGCGCGCCTTCGACAGCTGGGACCTGAAGGATCTCGCCGACCACATCGACTGGACGCCGTTCTTCGCCAGTTGGCAGCTGATCGGCCGCTTCCCGCAGATCCTGGAGGACGAGATCGTCGGCGAGGCCGCTCGTGACCTGTATCGCGACGCGCGGGCCATGCTGGGCCGCATCCTGGAGGAGCGCTGGTTCACCGCGAAGGGCGTGGCGGGCTTCTGGCCCGCCAACGCGCGCGGCGACGACATCGTGGTCTGGGCCGACGCGGCGCGCTCGACCGAACTCGCCCGTTTCCACGGCCTGCGCCAGCAGATCGCCAAGACCTCCGGCAAGCCGAACCTGTGCCTGTCCGACTTCGTGGCCGAGGACGGGCCGGACCACATCGGCGCCTTCGCCGTCACCGCCGGCCACGGCGAGCTGGAGAAGGCGGCCGAGTTCCGCGCGGCGGGCGACGATTACTCCGCCATCCTGGCGACGGCGCTGGCCGACCGCCTCGCCGAGGCCTTCGCCGAGCGCCTGCACAAGGAGGTGCGGACCACCCTGTGGGGCCATGCGCCGGACGAGGCGCTGAGCGTCCAGGAGCTGATCGAGGAGAAGTACAGGGGCATCCGCCCCGCCCCCGGCTATCCGGCCCAGCCGGACCATACGGAGAAGGCGACCCTGTTCCGCCTGCTGGACGCGGGCGCCAACGCGGGGATGGCCCTGACCGAAAGCTTCGCCATGACGCCGCCGGCGTCGGTGTCGGGACTCTACTTCGCCCACCCGGAGAGCCACTACTTCGGCGTGGGCAAGATCGACGCCGACCAGGTCGCCGACTACGCCGCGCGCAAGGGCTGGGACGTCGCGGTCGCCGAGCGCTGGCTGGCGCCGATCCTCAACTACGACCCCAAGGCGCCGGCGAGGAACGCGGCGGCGTGAAGGCTCTAATTCCTCCCCCGCCCTGCGGGGGAGGGGGACCATGCGCAGCATGGTGGAAGGGGCGAGTTCAAACGCCGGTGTCCGGGGTCGCCCCCTCCACCGCCTTCGGCGGACCCCCTCCCCCTCTGCGAGGGGGAGGAATGGGCTTAATCCGCCATCGGCGCGCCGGTCTCGTCCAGCCCCGCCTCGTCCAGCGTGGCGGGCGGGGTGGTGATGTTCTCACGCACCCGGCGGGCGGCGTGCTCGCAGCGTCCGGGCAGGCCGAAGAACAGGCCGAAGGTCTGGCTGCGGACCGCCTCGTCGTCATTGGCCAGGACCTCGGCCCACAGGCCGCGCGCCTCGGCGGCGGCGGCGTCTGCGGCGGCGAGGGTCGAGGGCGTCTGGCGCGCGCGGCCGGCGTCCAGCGCCGAGCGGAAGTCCCGCGCCTCCAGCTTGCCCAGCCGAACGATCTCGTCGTCCAGCGGATCGACATTGGTCAGGCTCTCGCCCACCGCCACATGGCCGTTCACCAGCGCCTCGCACCAGGCCACCAGCGGATAGTCCGCTTCCGGCGCGCCCCGCGGCAGCGGCGTCGCATAGGCCAGCGCCTCGCGCACCCTCAGCGCCTCGCCGGTTTCACCGGCCCGTTCCGATCCTCCGGTGACGATCGGTCCGTCGGGATCCTGGCCCGACAGGGCGGCGACGATCAGGGCGGTGGTCAGGAAGGGCATGGGGCCTCCGGTCTCGAGGGTCGGTTCGTCGGGCGACGGCTCAGCTTAACGCGCGCGCCCTTCATGGGTTGAGCCCGAGGCAAAGAAAAGGCGGCGGAGCCGAAGCCCCGCCGCCCCATCTCATCGATCCAAGACCGCTTAGAAGTCGGCGGTCAGGCCGAAGAAGAAGTACCGCCCGCGCGCATCGTACAGCTGCGGGTAGGTGTTGCCGTTCCCGGTGGTGCCGACGCTGTAGGAGAGCGGCGGATCGCTGTCGAGGACGTTGTTGACGCCCGCGCGAACACGCAGGTTGTCCTTCACCTGCCAGTTGGCGGCGAGGTCGAAGTAGTCATACGAGTCGAAGAAGCGGTCGATCCGGGTCCCGCCGTTGTTCAGCGAACCGTCCGCGCCGAGGACCGCGATCTCGGTTTCGCCGTAGTGCCTCCAGGCGACCGACAGATCGAGATCCCACGGCGTGATCCAGGTCGCGCGACCCACGTGGCGCCATTCCGGGTTCGGAACGCCGCACTGGTTGCCGTAGAAGCCGGCGCAATCATAGATGGAGTTCGGAGCCCCGGCGCCGGTGTCGGTGACCAGTTCGTCCAGCAGGGTGCCGACGAAGCTCAGCTGCATACGACCGCCCGCGCCGAACCGGTCGAGATCGAAGCCGTAGTTGGCGTTGAAGTCGAAGCCGGAGGTTTCCAGACCGCCGATGTTGATGTTCAGGTCCTCGACGAAGCCGTCGCCGACCCAGAGCTGACCGTTGGCGTTACGGTTGATCCGGTCGCACGCCGCCTGGTCGTTCTGCTCATAGCAGAGGCTCAGGGTGTTGAGCGACCCGATCGTCGAGATCAGGCCGTCCACCGCGATGTCGAAGTAGTCGATCGACAGGTTGAAGCCCGGCAGGAAGGAGGGCTCGAACACGGCGCCTACAGTGTACGTGTCGGACTCTTCCGGCTCCAGGTCCGGGTTGCCGCCTTGCAGGAAGTTATACTGCCCGGCGGGGCTGTTCAGACCCGCGGTGCCGTAGAGCGCGGCCGGCACGCCCGTGGCGACGCACTGCGCCAGGCTGGCTTGCTGAACCGAGGTGCCGCTGACGTCGCCGCAGGGATCGGCGTCGGCGTCGAACAGGTTGAAGCCCTGGGCGGTGAACAGTTCGATCACGTTCGGCGCCCGAACGGCCCGCGAGAAGCTGGCCCGGAAACGCATGTCCTGAACCGGGGCGTAATCCAGCCCGACCTTGTAGGTGTCGCTGGACAGGTCGCCTTCGTACTTGGAGTGACGGTAGGCGGCGTCCAGCGAGGCGGAGTAGGCCCAGGGCTGGTTGTCGGCCAGCGGGATCTGGATCTCGCCGAAGGCGTCGATCACGCTCGTGGAGCCTTCGAACCCGATCGTCGGGCCGCCCTGGCCGGCGCCGTCGCCGGTGGCGAAGGCGTTGTCGGTGACCGAACCCAGGAAGTCGCGACGGTATTCGGCGCCGAAGGCGACCTGGATGGTGCGCGAGGCGGCCGGCAAGGTCACGCCGAGGTCGCCGGTGACGACGCCCGTGATGAGCTGCTGAGTGGTCTCACCGGTCTGGACGAGCGGGATCTGCAGATAGTCCAGCGCCTCCGGCGTCACCCCGCCGACCGAGAAGATGTCGTAGGGAACGCAGTTCGGGTCGGTGCCGTCGACGACCGACCGGCAGGTCGGAGTGCCGTTGACGTCCACCACGTCGAGCGCGCGGCCCAGACGCGTCACCGAGAAGTCGTTGTTGTAGACACGGGCGAGGTTCACACGCGAGTACTGAGCGGCGACCTCGTAGTTCCAGTTGTCCGAGATGTCGCCCCGGATCCCGACGACCCCGCGATAGGTTTCGTAGTTCAGGTCGTCCTGACGGCCACCGCCTTCGACGTTGCGGCGTCCGATGAACAGGGGCACCGAAGTGCCGGCGGCGATGTCGGCCGCCGAGCAGCCGATGGCCGCCGACTGTTGACCCGACAGAAGCGGGTTGTCGCAGTTCAGCTCGCTAGTGCTGAAGAAGTTGCCGGAGGGCGCGATCTGGGCGACCGAGCGGTAGTCCATGAACATGAGGTCGGCGAAGACCTCGGTACGGTCGTTCAACTCGTACCGCGCGAACGCGCCGAAGGTGTAACGCTCATCCGGACGCTGGTAGTAGTTCAGCGGGCCGAAGTTGTAGGCGTTGACGTTGCCGTTATAGTTGACGAAGTCGCCCGTCGTCTGGTCGATCGTATAGGCGAAGTTGACGAAGTCCGTGAACTGACCCGGGAAGGACGTGCCCGAGCCGCCGCAGCTGAAGGTGTCGGGGCGAGCGGCCGCGGGAGCGCCGAGCGCACAGGCCGAGTAGTCGCGGTTGCCCTGCAGGATGGGATTGTTGTTGCGATAGCCCGCATAGGCGGTGATGTTGCCGCGGCCGTCCGCACTCGACACGCCGACGATGGCGTTGATCGAGCGGCTTTCGCCATCGACGACATTGTCGTCGGGCAGAACGAACTGCGCGGGGTTGGTTTGCGCGCGGCGCTCGATCTCGTTGCGGAGATTGCCGACGCCGTCATAGTCGTTGTTGTGCTGATAGAAGCCGTACTGGGCGTCCAGCTGCAGGCCTTCGAAGTCCCGCTTCATGATGAAGTTGACGACGCCGGCCAGCGCGTCCGACCCATAGACGGCCGAGGCGCCGCCGGTCAGCACCTCCACCCGCTCGACCAGCTGCTCCGGGATCTGGTTCAGGTCGGCCGCATCGTCGTTCGGCGAGCCGTAGCCCATGCGGCGACCATCGATCAGGACCAGGGTGCGCGACGAGCCGAGGTTGCGCAGGCTGACGGTGGCGGTGCCCGAGGCCCCGTTCGACACGGTGGAGTTCTGGGCCGCGAACGCCTGCGGCAGTTGGGTGACGAGGTCCTCGACGCGGGTCACGCCGGTGGAGTCGATATCCTCGGCGCTGACCTGAGTGATCGGGCTGGTCGAGGTGAGATTGGCCTGGGCGATCCGCGAGCCGGTGACGACGATCTCTTCCACCTCGGTGACCGGATCCTGCGCCGCCACGGCGGTCACGGCCATCAGACTCACGCAACCGGCGATCATCGTTGTCCCAAGAAGTCTTTGTCGTCTGATGTGCTTCACGATTTAGCTCCGCAAGATGTAACAGCCCGCCGGTATGGCGTGCTCTTGTGAGGTACTAGACCTCGGGTCGGTCCGACTCTGAAGCTAGACACTTCGTAGCCGCGAGAGCCAGCACCGCGTAGGATCTTGACGCCTTTCCTTACGAAACTGTCACCTTGTCGCCACACAGCGGCCATGCGCCAGACGGCGCGCTTGATTTCCCGTCCCGATAAGCGTCAGGAGTCTTCGATGCTGATGTTGACAATCGTGCTCGCGGCCTCGGCCGTTCAACAGCCTGAGACCGGCCTCGAGCCGGTGCTGCGGTGCCGATCCGTCGTGAATGAGGCCGAGCGGCTGGCCTGCTACGATCAGGCCGCGACGGCGCTGGAGGCGGCGCAGAGGCAAGGCGAGATCCGGGTCATCGATCGCGCCGGGCTGGAGGCCTCGCGCCGAAGCCTTTTCGGCTTTCCGGACATTCAGTTGGGCCAGCTGTTCGGTTCGGACACCGAGCCGCTCCAGGCGCTGGAGGCCGAACTGGACCGGGCGGTCAGGACATCAGACGGCAAATGGAACTTCATCCTGTCGGACGGCAGCCAGTGGCGTCAGTTGGACAGCGACCGAGTGTCCTTCTCGAATCGCAATGGCGAGCCCGTGCGGGTCCGTCGGGGAGCCCTCGGCAGCTACCTCATGACCATCGGCGGCAGCCGGGCCGTTCGTGTCCGCCGCTGGTGACGCGCCTCAGCGAACAATGGTTGTGCGCGCCGCGTATGGCGCGGGCTCCGGGGTGCAGGAGGCCACGACCAGCTGCCCGGCCATGAGCATCAAGACGGCGGTCGTCACTGTCATCAGGCGCCGCGAAAGGCCGAGCGACAGGTCCGCGGTGAGGACGAGGGCGGTGGAACGGCTCACTTCGGGACTCCGGCGATGGTTGCCGAAGGGTTGACGCAAGGCCGGGGCCGGGCTTCCTCAGCCCATGCCGGTCGCGATCCCCTATGTCCGCAGCTTCGAGTTCGCCTACGGGCCGCCCGCCCGCCTGTCGCCGCGTCTGGAGCGGGTGGTGTGCGAAAATCCCGGGCCGTTCACCTTCACCGGCACCAACACCTATCTGGTGGGTAGGGAGAGCGGCGCGGTCGCGGTCGTCGATCCCGGCCCTGACGACGATCGGCACCTGAACGCCCTGCTGGCGGCGATCGGCGGACGTCCGGTCAGCCACATCCTCCTGACCCACACCCACCGGGACCATGCGCCGCTGGCCGCGTCCCTCGCCGCCCGCGTCGGAGCGCCCATCCTCGCCGCCCCCGCGCCACCGGTCGAGACCCATGCGTCCGGCGGAGACGAGGGCGACGTCCAGGGCTTCCGGCCGGATCAGGTGCTGACGGACCACGACCGCGTCGTCGGGGACGGCTGGACGCTGGCGGTCGTGGCGACGCCGGGGCACGCCTCGAACCATCTCTGCTTCGCGCTGGAGGAGGAGAACGCCCTGATCTGCGGCGATCACGTGATGGGCTGGTCAACGACGGTCGTGGCGCCGCCCGACGGCGATATGGCCGATTACATGCGAAGCCTGGATCGGGCGATCGCGGGTGATTACGCGCGGCTTTATCCCGCGCATGGCGCGCCGATCGAAGATGTGGCGCCGTTCCTGGCGGCGTACCGCACGCACCGCCTGGAACGCGAGGCGCAGATCCTTGCGGCGCTGGAGGGCGGAGCCGAACGCATCCTGGATATCTTGGCGAGGCTGTACTCCGAGGTCGACCGGCGGCTTTGGCCCGCCGCGAGCCTCTCGGTGTTGGCGCATCTGATCAAGCTGGCGCGCGAAGGGCGCGTGACCGCCCTGCCCGCCCCGACGCTCGACGCGGCCTATTCGCTCGCCGTCAGGCCCTGAACGATCTTCCTCGCCAGCCGGCAGGCGGCCCCGCCGTCCCGCCACGCCTCCCGCGCGACGACCCGCACGTCGGTCTGTCCCGGCCGGATGCGCACCACGGCGTCATGGCCGAAGCCGAAGGCGCGGTCCTGCTTGACCCCGTCCGCCCGGCCGACGCCGAAGCCGAGAACCTCGAAGCCCGCCTGCCGCAGGGCCCAGGCCGCAGTTTCGGGCGCGACCTGTGTGGGCACGGACCCGCCGAGATCGCAGGCGGCGCCCGCCTGCGGCAGCGTCCCCGGATCGACGCCGCCCGCCGCCGCGCGGCGGTCCAGGATGGCGCGGGAGAAGCCGGGCCGGTCCGCCGGATTGGTGGTGACGTCCAGCGCACCCTGCTCCGCGAAGGCCTGTCGCGCCCAGCCGAAACCGCCGGCGGAGCCCGCCGCCAGGACAAGGGCGATAACCGCCGGAAGCCACGCCGCACGCGGCGCCCTCAGCGCGAAGAGGCCCGCGAACAGCGCCGCCGCCACCGCCGCCAGAGCCAGCCAGACGCCCCAAGGCAGGACCAGTTCCTGAAACGCCAGGCGGCGGTCGATCACCCCCGCCTGGGACCCAACCATCAGCAGGAAGGCCGCGACCGGTCCCAGGGCCGCGACGCCCGCGCACAGCCAGGCGCGTCCGGCGATGGCCTGCTCGCGCGCCTTGACCCCCGTCACCGGATCAGGCCGGCTGAGGCGCGTCGGCGGTGGGCAGGCGGTAGTCCTTCATCCGCTCGCGCAGCAGCTTCTTGTCGATCTTGCCGGTCGCGCCCAGCGGAATGTCGTCCACGAACACCACGTCGTCGGGCATCCACCACTTGGCGATCTTGCCCTGCAGGAAGTCCAGGTGCTCCTGCTTGTCCTGGCTCTCGCCCGGCTTCAGCTTGACGATCAGCACAGGGCGCTCGTCCCACTTGGGGTGCGCCGCCCCGATGACGGCGGCCAGTTCGACCTTCGGGTGGCCGACCGCGATGTTCTCGATCTCGATCGAGCTGATCCACTCGCCGCCGGACTTGATCACGTCCTTGGCGCGGTCGGTGATCTGCATGAAGCCGTGCTCGTCGATCGTGGCCACGTCGCCGGTGTCGAAGAAGCCTTCGTGATCGAGGATGTCGCCGCCCTCGCCCTTGAAGTAGGCCCCGGCGATCGTCGGCCCGCGCACCATCAGCCGGCCGTAGGTCGTCCCGTCGTGCGGCATCTCTTGGCCGGCGTAGTTCTTGAGCTTCAGCTCGACGCCCAACGGCGGCACGCCCTGCTTGACCCGCCACTTCATCTGCTCGTCGTAGGGCAGCTTGAGCAGCTCGGGCGTCAGGTTGGACAGGGTGCCGATCGGGCTGGTCTCGGTCATGCCCCAGCCCTGAACCACCTCGATGCCGAAGTGGTCGTTGAAGGCGCGGATCAGGCTTTCCGGCACCGCCGAGCCGCCGATCAGCACGCGCTTCAGGGTGGAGAACGTCAGCCCCTTCTCGCGGACGTGCGCCAGCAGGCCCTGCCACACGGTCGGCACGGCGGCGGAGAAGGTCACGCCCTCCGTCTCGAGCAGCTCATAGATGGACTCCCCGTCCATCTTGGCGCCCGGCATGACCAGCTTGGAGCCGGCCGCGGGTCCACCGAAGGCGATGCCCCAGGCGTTGGCGTGGAACATCGGCACCACCGGCAGGATCGTTTCCTTCGGCGTGGCGCCGAGGACGGTGGTCTGCAGGCCCAGCAGGGTGTGGATGAAGTTCGAGCGGTGCGAGTAGAGCACACCCTTCGGATTGCCGGTCGTGCCCGAGGTGTAGCAGAGGCCGCAGGCGGTCAGTTCGTCGAAGCCGCCCCACACGACGTCCTCGTCGACCTCGGACAGCAGCTGCTCGTAGCACTCGGCCTTCGGCAGCTTGGTCGCCGGCATGGTCAGCTCGTCGGTCATGACCACGACCCGCTCCACCGTCGGACAGTGGTGCAGGATCGCCTCCAGCAGCGGCACGAAGGTCAGGTCGACGAAGATGATCCGGTCTTCGGCGTGGTTGATGATGTAGATCAGCTGTTCCGGAAACAGGCGCGGGTTCAGGGTGTGGCAGACCGCCCCGATGCCCATGATGCCGTACCAGGCCTCGATGTGACGGCCGGTGTTCCAGGCCAGGGTGGCGACGCGGTCGCCGACCTTCACGTCCCAGCCCTTCAGCACCTTCGACACCCGCTTGGCGCGGCCGTGGATGTCGGCGTAGCTGGTCCGGACGATCGGCCCCTCGACGGACCGGGTCACCACCTCCCGATCCGGGTGCCAGTTCTTCGCGTGGTCCAGTATCCTGTCGACCGTCAGCGGCCAGTCCTGCATCAATCCCAGCATGGCGTTCCTCGAGGTTGGGCTCTGAAGGCCGTTTCGCCCAAGCTACCGAGGTGAACAGCGATAAGCAACGGAACGCGGCCCGGCGCCTTTGCCGCATCGGCGCGGGCGGCTAAGGGGGCCCATGCCCCGTCTCATCGCCATCACCGGCGGCTCCGGCTCCGGCAAGAGCACCCTCGCCGAGGCCCTGATCGCCGCCCTGCCGCCCGGCCGGGCCACCCTGGTGCGCGAGGACTGGTACTATCTCGACGCGGGCGGGCTCCCGGACTTCGACCCGACGGCGTTCGACTTCGACGACGTGGCGGCCCGCGACCACCGCCTGATGGCGGAGCATCTGGCCGTCCTGAAGGCGGGTCGGCCGGTCGAGGCGCCCGACTATGACTTCGTCACACACCGGCGAACCCTGCCGGGCAACGCCGTGCCGACCTCGGACGTGGTGGTTCTGGAGGGGACCCACTGCCTCGCCACGCCGGAGGTCGCCGCCCTGTTCGACCTGAAGGTGTTCGTCGACACCCCGGCCGACATCCGCTTCATCCGACGGCTCCTGCGCGACCAGAGCGAACGCGGCCGGACCGCCCAGTCGGTCATCGACCAGTATCTGAAGACCGTGCGGCCCGGGCACGAGCGCTTCACGGAACCGTCCCGCGCCGTGGCCGACTTCATCGTGGCGGACGCGACCGCGGCCGTGCGTCTGGCCGATCCCGACGCGGTGAAGCGGCTTCTGGCCCCTGTCCTGGCCCACCCGCTGTTCGCGCCGTTCCGCGGCGACGCTTGCGCGACGCCCGAAGGCGCCTGACATTTCCCTCCGGGAGCGGGGAATGCTGACCAAGACCGAAGACACCCGTCGTGAGGACATCCTCACGACCGCCCGGCGACACTTCCTGGCCAAGGGGTTCGCGAACACAGGTATGGAGCCGATCGCGCGCGAGGCGCAGGTCTCGACCGCGACCCTCTACGGCCTCTACCCGGGCAAGGACGAGCTGTTTCAGGCCGTGGTCGAGCACGCCTCGGAAGACTTCCTGCAGCGGATGGGGCGCGTCCAGATCCCACCGGGCTCGGCGCGGGAACAGCTGACGGCGTTCGCCTACACCTATGCGGCGTTCATGGCCGACCCCTACGTCCGCGCCGTGTTTCGGCTGGTCATGGCCGAGCGGCGCCGCTTCGAGCCTCTGTCGCGCCGGTTCTTCGAAAAAGGCCGCAAGGACTTCGGCTTCGCGCTGATGCAGGTGCTGGCTCAGCTGACGGCGTCGGGCGAGCTGAAGGTCGCCAAGCCCGCGTGGGCCGCCGGCCAGCTCATGGGCATGATCGAGCACCCGATCATCTTCGTCCCCCTCGTCACCGGCGACGAGGTGCGGCCCGAGCGCACGCTTGAGGTCATAGCGGAAGACGCCGTCGAGACCTTCCTCGCCCGGTACGCCGCCGGTCAGGGATAGAGCCGACGTCTGGCCCAACCGTCCCCGGCCCGATCGAACCGCAGCCGGTCATGCAGCCGGAACGGACGGTCGCGCCAGAACTCGATCCGCATCGGCTCCAGCCGCCAGCCGATCCAGTGGGGCGGACGCGGCGGCTCGGTCCCCTCGAAGCGCGCCGCCTCGCGCGCCACGGCGGCCTCCAGCGTCTCGCGGCTGTCGAGCGGGCGGGACTGGTCCGAGGCCCAGGCGCCGATGCGGCTCTCACGCGCGCGGCTGGCGAAGTAGGCGTCGGCCTCGGCGGCGGAGACCTCGTTCAGAGGACCTCGCACCCGCACCTGACGGCGCAGGGATTTCCAGTGAAACAACAGGGCCGCCCGCGGGCTTAGGCGGATCTGCTCACCCTTGGCGCTCTCGCGGTTCGAGTAGAAGGTGAAGCCCCGCGCATCGACGTCCTTCAGCAGGACCATGCGGCAGTCCGGCAGACCGTCCTCGTCCACGGTGGCCAGCGCCATGGCGTTGGAGTCGTTGATCTCGTGCGCCCTCGCCTCGGCCAGCCATTCCACGAACAGGCCGATGGGGTCCGCGCGTTCGAAGATGGCCTCGTCGCCGTTCCGGGCCAGGGCGGCGGCGTAGTCGCGCGCATACTCCTCACGCGTCGGGCTGGGCGGGATGACAGGGGCGCTCATGCGCCGTCCTTACCGCCGTCGCGTCCTGCGCGCGAGAGACTGGTGGTCGCGGTTAACCCGGCCTTGACCATGATCGGCGTTCGTAGGCGCCATGGACGGCTCGATGACCCTCAAGGATGCGCGCGCCCGGCTCGGGCTCGTCGACGCCGCCGGTCGCGACGCGATCGGTCCGGCCTTCCGCAAGGCGGCCAAGGCGGCGGTGCTGCTCGGCGACGACGCCGCCCTGCGCGCCGCGATCGTCGCTCGCGACCTTCTGCTCACCGACGCCCCGCCGCTGGTCCTGTCGGGACCGAAGGCGCCGGCGCCGAAGCCGCCCACGCTCGGGCTCACCCCCCGCCAGGCCCTGTCGGGCGGCGTGATCGAGACCCGTCTGCCGGACGGACGACGGGTCCGCATCCTGGCGCCCCCCGGCGTACGCACCGGGGACAGCATCCGCCTCCGGGGCGCCGGGCCGAGCGGAGAGGACCTGTATCTGCCCGCCGTGATCCGGTCCGGCGACGGCCTGACTGTGGTCGGCGACGACGTCTACATGAGCGCCCCCTGCCCGCCCCGCGTGCTGGAGGAAGGCGGACGCATCGAGATCGAGACCCACGCAGGCGTCCGCGACGCCTGGGTCGCGCGGGGCCTCAAGGAGCCGGTCCGGCTGTGCCTGCGCGGCCTGGGCCTGCCCGCGCGCGGATCACGGCCCGCCGGGCGCCTGTACGTGCGGCTGGAGCCCGAGGCCGGCGCGCCCAGCGCCGCGGAGGATCTGCTCGCTCGCTTCCATCGGGTCTGGACCTCCGAGCGCCTCGCGGCCTGAGCCTTGCTGGGCCGCATCAAGAAGCGTATCAGTGATGCAGTTTCTGATGCGAGCCGAGCCGATGCGCACCACCATCACCATCGACGACGAGCTGCTGGCGCGCGCGGCGCACTATAGCGGGCTGGACGAGCCGGCCGCGATCATTCGCTTCGCCCTGAAGGATTACATCGCCGGTGAGGCGGCTCGCCGCCTGGCGGCGCTGGGCGGAACCATGCCGGATTTCGAACCCGGCCCGCGCAAGCGCCACTGGAGCGTCGAGGAAGAGTGATCGCTATTCTGGCGGACACATCCGTTTGGGCGGACCACTTCAGATCGCCTAGTCCGCTGATGGCGCAAATGCTGGCGGACGAGCGCATCCACATGCATGCCTTCGTTCTTGGTGAACTTCGGATGGGCAATCTCCCTGAACGTCGGCAGACGCTGGAGTATCTCGGCGAACTACATTGGGCCGACCTGGCTCGGGATGAGGAGGTCACCCAGTTGATCGAGAGCAGGCGACTGTTCGGCCTCGGTCTGAGCTGGGTCGACGCGCATTTGCTGACGAGCGTGGTCCTGTCCGCCGGCCTGAAGCTATGGACCCGCGATCGCCGCCTGAACGAAGCGGCGCGTCGGTTCGATCGCGCCGCGACCCTGCATCACTGACATGTCGCACAACACCTTCGGCCACCTGTTTCGCGTGACGACCTGGGGCGAGAGCCATGGGCCGGCGATCGGCTGCGTCGTCGACGGGTGCCCGCCGGGCATCCCGCTGACCGAAGCGGACCTGCAGCCCTGGCTGGATCGCCGGAAGCCCGGCGGCAGCCGCTTCGTCACCCAGAGGAAGGAGAGCGACACGGCCCGCATCCTGTCCGGGGTGTTCGACGACGGCGACGGCCCGGTCACCACCGGCGCCCCCATCTCGATCCTGATCGAGAACGAGGACCAGCGCTCCAAGGACTATGGCGAGATCGCCCGCGCCTTTCGCCCCGGCCATGCGGACTACGCCTACCAAGCCAAGTACGGCGTCCGCGACTATCGCGGCGGCGGCCGGTCCTCGGCGCGGGAGACCGCCAGCCGCGTCGCCGCCGGCGCGGTGGCGCGCAAGGTGTTGGGCGAGGCCGTGCGCATCCGCGCCGGCGTGACCCAGCTGGGGCCGCACAGGCTGGACCAGGCGGCGATCGATTTCGACGTCGTCTACGATAACGCTCTGTTCGCCGCCTCGGCCGACTCCGTGCCCGCGTGGGAGGCCTATCTCGACGGCGTGCGCAAGGCCGGCTCTTCGGTCGGCGCGATCGTGGCGCTGGAGATCGACGGCGTCCCCGCCGGCTGGGGCGCCCCGCTCTATGGCAAGCTGGACGCCGAACTGGGCGCCGCCCTCATGTCCATCAACGCCGTGAAGGGCGTGGAGATCGGCGCGGGCTTCGAGGCCGCCGCCCTCACCGGCGAGGAGAACGCCGACGAGATGCGCATGGGCGACGACGGACGCCCGGTCTTCCTGTCGAACAAGGCGGGCGGCGTGCTGGGCGGCATATCCACCGGCCAGCCGATCACCGCGCGGGTCGCCTTCAAGCCGACCTCATCGATCCTGACGCCCCGCCGCAGCGTGGACCGCGACGGCAATGAGGTCGACCTGCGCACCAAGGGCCGCCACGACCCCTGCGTCGCCCTGCGCGGCGTTCCGGTGGTCGAGGCGACGGCCGCCTGCGTCCTCGCCGACGCCTTCCTGAGGCACCGGGCCCAGGTGGGTTAGCGGTTCAGCGCCGCCATGCCCGCCGGGGTGTAGCGATGCCCCTGCGCCGCGTCCCTGGGGAACACCGCCTCGATCCGCCGAAGGTCCTCGGGCGTCAGCTCCAGGTCGACCGCGGCGGCGTTCTCCTCCAGCGTTTTCACGCGGCGGGTGCCGGGGATCGGAACCAGGTCCTCGCCTTGCGCCAGCACCCAGGCGAGCGCCAGCTGCGCCGCCGTCACGCCCTTGTCGGCCGCGACGCCCTTCACCGCCTCGACCAGGTCCAGGTTCTTCTGGAAGTTCTCGCCCTGGAAGCGCGGGTTCGAACGGCGGAAGTCGTCCTCGGCCAGGTCGTCGATCGAGCGGATCTCGCCCGACAGGAAGCCGCGTCCGAGCGGGCTGTAGGGCACGAAGCCGACGCCGAGCTCGCGGCAGACGGCGAAATGCTCGTCCTCCGGATCGCGGCTCCAGAGCGAGTACTCGGTCTGCAGCGCGGTGATCGGATGCGTGGCATGAGCGCGGCGCAGCGTCTCGGGCGCGGCTTCCGACAGGCCGAGGAACCGGACCTTGCCCTCCTGAACCAGCCGCGCCATCGCGCCGACCGTCTCCTCGATCGGCGTGTCCGGATCGACCCGGTGCAGGTAGTAGAGATCGACGTGGTCGGTGTTCAGCCGCTTCAGGCTGCCCTCGATGGCGCGCCGTACGTTGGCCGGGCTGCCGTCCACCTTCAGGGCGGTGCGGTCCTCGTTCCAGTTGATCCCGAACTTGGTGGCCAGGAACACCTTGTCCCGGCGCCCGGCGAAGGCCCGGCCCAACAGCTCCTCGTTCAGGTGCGGTCCGTACATCTCGGCGGTGTCGAAGAAGGTGATCCCCAGCTCCAGCGCCCGGTCCAGCGTCTGACGGTTCTGCGCCTCGTCGGTCGCGCCATAGAAGGCGCTCATGCCCATGCAGCCCAGGCCGATGGCTGAGACCTCGGGACCGTTCGCCCCCAGTTTGCGGGTCTTCATCGCGCGTCTCCGTCCTCGTCCTCGCCGCCCTCTCGCGGCTCCAGCGAGGTGGGCTCGGGGACCTGGGCGTTCAAGGCGCGGACCGTCGGCGAGGCCTCGATGGCGACGCCCTCGATGGCCGGCGCCCTGAGGCTCAGATGGGCGAAGATCGTCCGCGCGCCCGCCAGGTCCTGTTCGGCCACGGGCCGGGGATGGCCGCCCTGGTCCCGCACCAGCGGCAGCAGCGTCAGGCTGACGCCGTTGACGACATTGCCGCCGACGACCGCCAGCCGGTCCGCGCCCACGGACACGACGATGTCGCAGTGGGTCGGCGCGTATTCGCCCAGCTCCCCCCGCCTGTCCGCCAGCGTCCGGTAACGCACCGAGCCACGCGCGTTGCACAGCATGTCGCCGGGGACGATCTCCGCCTCGCCCAGGTCGTGGGCCACATAGGCGGCCTCGGGCGCCTGTCCGTCCCGCGCACGGATCGCCTGGTCGATATAGACCCGGTGCGAGATGTCCCGCTGGAACACCTCCGGCCGATCCAGCCCCGCCTCGCACATGACCCAGCTGACGAAGGCGGCCGACCAGGGCTGGACCCAGTTGATCTCGCCCTCGCCGTCTCGCCACTGATCGTTCTGGCGAGAAATCACGCGCGGGCCGTCCGGCGTCGCGCTCCAGTAGCCGCCGATCGTCGCCGCGACCCGCCGGTCGCTCTCCCACCGTCCCACGCGCATCAGCGGTCGCGCCTGACGCGGGCGCGGAAGTTCCGGGTTGGCGGCGTCGCCCACCACGCCTTCCGGCAGAACCCGCGTCTGAACGGCGGTGGCGTCGATGGTCTGAAAGCCGAAGACCGCCCATTCCTGCACGGCGATGTCGACGATGCGCCGCCGGGCCCAGTCGACCCGACCCGGGCGGCAGCGAGCCTCGACCACCCGCATCCCACCAGGCGGCCCAGCGACCCGCGTCTCGGGCGGGATGACGTCGAACACGTCCGGCGACAGGCGCGCTGCGGTGGACTGGGCGGTCGAGGACGCCGCGCCGAGCACGCTCAGCGCCGCGACGAGCGCACCGGTCGTCACAGCGGCGCGCATTGCGCCTCCAGCCAGTCGCCGACCTCGTCGTCCAACAGGGGGCCGACCTTGGCCAGAACCTCCGCGTGATAGGCGTCGACATAGGCGCGCTCGTCGGCCGTCAACAGGTTGACGTCGATCAGACGCCGGTCCAGCGGGGCCAGCGTCAGCTGCTCGAACCCATGCATCGGCCGCTCGCCGCCGGGGATCGGCTCGGCCGGGGTGACGACCTGCAGCGTCTCGATGCGGATGCCCCAATGGCCTTCGCGATAGTAGCCGGGCTCGTTCGACAGGATCATGCCCGGCAGGAGCGCCTGGGTGTTCACCGCCTTGGCGATCCGCTGCGGCCCCTCGTGGACCCCCAGATAGCTGCCGACGCCGTGGCCGGTGCCGTGGTCGTAGTCGAAGCCCTGCATCCACAGCGGCAGGCGCGCGAGCGCGTCCAACTGATGCCCCGTCGTGCCGGGCGGGAAGCGCACCACCGCCATGGCGATATGACCCTTGAGCACCAGGGTGAACATGCGCCGCTGGTCCGCGCTCGGCTCGCCGACCGCCATCGTCCGGGTCACGTCGGTGGTGC
This sequence comes from Brevundimonas balnearis, assembly GCF_042434805.1. Classification (NCBI taxonomy): domain Bacteria; kingdom Pseudomonadati; phylum Pseudomonadota; class Alphaproteobacteria; order Caulobacterales; family Caulobacteraceae; genus Brevundimonas; species Brevundimonas balnearis. Next base: position 136,592 of record NZ_JBHLSW010000001.1, read on the forward strand.
CGTCCAGATACTGGCCGCCGCCGTCCACCAGCAGCAGCGAGCCCTTTTCGATCCGCCGGATCGTCCGCTCGACGGGCTTGTAGTGCGGCAGGGCGCCGTTCGGCCCGGCGCCGGCGATGGTGTCGAAGCTGAGGTCCTTGAGCGCCCCGGTCTCCTCGCGGAATCGCTCCAGCGCCTGGGCGATCTCGCGCTCGTCCGGCAGGGTCGTCTGCGCCACCGTATCGACCCAGTGCAGGAACCGGGCGAGCGCCGCGCCGTCGCGGATGTGGGCCTGGCGAGCCCCCTCGATCTCGACCGCGTTCTTGGTCGAGCGCGGCAGGGTGCAGGGATCGGTTCCGCGCACGACCGTGGCGCCCGCAGCCTGCAGCCGGTCGAAGTACCAGGCCGACGACACGCCCGGATCGATCAGCACCTTGCGGCCCGACAGGCCGTCCAGCGCGCCCTCCAGCGCCTCGGGCGCCTCCAGGGAGACGTCGTCGCCCAGCCAGCCCGGCAGTTCGTTCGTGACCTTCCGAGGGTCCAGGAACAGCCGCGCCGTGCCGTCCGCGTCCAGCAGCGCCTGCGCCAGCGGCAGAGGCGTGCGGATGACGTCGCCGCCCCGGATGTTGAACAGCCAGGCGATCGAGGACGGCGCGGTCAGCAGCGCGATATCTGCGCCTGCCTCGGCCGTCGCCTGTCCGATACGTGTACGCTTCGACGCCGCGCTCTCGCCCGCGTAGCGATCCTCATGCGGCACGACGGGCGCGGTGGGCTGCGCGGGCCGATCCGCCCAGGCCTGGTCCAGCGGGTTCACCTCGACCGGCTTCAGCGAGGCGCCGGCCTTCGCCGCCGACCGCTCCAACCGCGCCAGGGCGTCGGGGCTGTGCAGGCGCGGGTCATAGCCGATCACCGCCCCCTTCGGCGCGCGCTCCAGATAGGCGGGCACGCCGCCCTCGACGAGGTCGAGGATCTCGAACTGCGCCGGATCGACCTGGGCCCGGACCTGCACCGTGTAGCGGCCGTCGGCGAAGACGGCGGCCCGGTCCTGCATCACCACCGCGGCGCCGGCCGAGCCGCTGAAGCCCGTCAGCCAGGCCAGCCGCTCGTTGGCCTCGGGCAGATACTCGTTCTGGTGCTCGTCCTCATGCGGGACCACGAACCCGTCCAGACCCTGCTCGGCCATGCGGGCGCGCACCAGCGGCAGGTGCGTCTCGCCGAACGAGGGCGAGGTCGTCTCTTGAAAGGACTGGCGCATATTCACCCCACGCGTCTCATCACCAGACAGCTCCAGGCGTCGCGGTGAATGCGTCGCTCCAGCCGGAAGCCGCGCGACAGATAGGCGGCGCTGACGCGCCGTTCCTGGGTGCGCAGCAGGCCGGACAGGATCGCGACCCCGCCCAGCCGCAGCGCGCCCTTGATGTCCTGCGACAGGGCCACGAGCGGCGGCGCCAGGATGTTGGCGAACACCAGGTCATAGGGGCCGTGCCGCCGCACCTGCCGGTCATTCAAACCCGAGGCGTGGACGAAGTGGACGTCGGCCTGGTTCAGCTTGGCGTTCTCCCGCGCGATCCGAACCGACGGCGCGTCGATGTCGGTGCCGATCGCCACCGGGCTGCCGGTGCGCGCCGCCGCGATGGCCAGCACGCCGGTGCCGGCGCCGACGTCCAGCACCCGCTCGAACCGCTCGCGCTTCAACAGCTCGTCGAAGGCGGCCAGGCACCCGACGGTCGTGCCGTGGTGCCCGGTGCCGAAGGCGGCGCCCGCGTCGATCCTCAGGTTCACGGTGTTGACCGGCACCCGGCCCTGATCGTGCGCGCCATAGACGAAGAAACGTCCAGCCCGCACCGGCGGCAGACCCGACAGCGACATGGCCAGCCAGTCGGCGTCGGCCAGATCCTCGACCGTCACGACCAGTCCGTCGTGGCGCCTCAGCGTCGCCGCGACGCCGTCGGCTTCGTCCGAGGTCGTCGGAAAGGCGTCGATGCGCCAGACGCCGCGATCCTCGTCCTCCTCCAGGATGGAATAGGTCGCGCCCTCCAGCAGGGGGTCGGCGTCCAGGGCCGCGGCGGCGCTCTCGGCGACGGCGCGCGGGCCGCGTGCGATTATTTGAACGGCGGACTCGGACATTTCCTAAACGCCGTTATCATGCCGAATCGATGCAACAGCGAGCACGCTCCGCGCAGGGGATGGCGGACGCGCTCTGATCGACAAAGGGGTCGGGGAGTTCATGGCCAAATCACCTACTACGTCCAAGCCCGCCGCGTCCAAGGCGACCGCTGCGAAAACCACCGCCGCGAAGCCGGCGGCCAAGGCCGCCGCGCCGAAGGCGGCGGCCGCCAAGCCCAAGACGACGGCGGCCAAGCCGGCCGTGAAGCCCGCCGCCAAGCCCGCCGCGGCGAAGGCGCCGGTCGCCAAGGCCGCGCCCAAGGCGGCCGCCAAGCCTGCGGTCAAGGCCGCCGCCAAGCCCGCGGCCAAGCCGGCCGTGAAGGCGGCGCCCAAGAAGACGGCCGCCGCCCCCAAGACCGCCCCCGCCAAGAAGCCGGCCGCGCCGAAGCCCGCCCCTGCGCCCGCCGCCGCCCCGGCCGCCGCCGCGAGCCCGGCTACCGCGCCCGCCGCCGCCGCGCCGAAGCCCGCCGTCGCCAAGGCGGCCGAGAAGAAGGGCTTCTTCGCCAAGCTCGGCGACATGATCTTCGGTCAGCGCTGATCACCATCTCACACGCCTGAAACGACGACGCCGACCGGGAACCCCGGTCGGCGTTTTCGTTTCGCGAACTGATCCACGCGGCGTCAGGCGGGCGGCAGGTCCTCGCCCAGGATCGCCATCTGGAACATGAACGAGCCGTCCTCGTCCTCATCGACATAGACCACGCCGATGAACTCGTCGTCGACATAGACCTCGGCCGAGTCGGTCTGCTTCGGCCGCGCCTTCACCTGGATGCCCCCGCTGTTGAAGGTCCGCTTCAGGTGGCTCTCGATGCGCTTGATGTCGGTGTCTTTCACGAGGTCTCTCGGCTCCTGGACTGGCGCGGACCCTAGTCGCTCGGGCCCGCCGGATAAACCCTCGACGACCCGATCAGATCACGAAGTCGTAGACGACGTCCGCCAGCGTGTGGTCCATCGTGCGCGCGGGCGTCGCGTCGGTCGGGCAGTTGACCAGCCGGGCGGGCACGCCCGCCACCGTGCAGCCGGCCGGCACCGGCTTCAGCACCACAGAGCCCGAGGCCACCTTGGCGTAGTCGCCGATCTGGATGTTGCCCAGCACCTTGGCCCCGGCGCCCAGCAGCACGCCCCGGCCGATCTTCGGATGACGGTCGCCGCGCTCGGCGCCCGTGCCGCCCAGGGTCACCCCGTGCAGCATCGAAACCTCGTCGCCGACCACCGCCGTCTCGCCGATGACGATGCCCGTGCCGTGGTCCAGGAACACGCCCGCGCCCACCGACGCCGCCGGATGGATGTCGACCTGGAACAGCTCGGACATGCGGCTCTGGAAATGGAAGGCCAGCGTCTCGCGCCCCTGCCTCCACAGCCAGTGGGCCACCCGATGCGCCTGCAGCGCCTGGAAGCCCTTGAAGTAGAGGAACGGCTGGATCAGCGTCTTGATCGCCGGATCGCGCTCGGCCACGGCCTGAAGGTCGGCCTCGGCCGCGGCCACGATCGCCGGGTCCGCCGCGAAGGCCGCCTCGCACGTCTCGCGCACGCTCATCGCGGCCACCTCGGCGTCGCCCAGCTTCCTGGCGATCTGGAAGCTCAGCGCATGCGCCATGTCCCGGTGCGACAGGATGGTGGCGTGCAGCAGCGAGGCCAGCTGCGGCTCCTTGCGCGCCGCCTCCTCGGCGGCGGCGTAGAGCTCGGCCCAGACGCCGCGACGCCCGGGGATGACTTCCAGCTTGGCCATGACGGCTCCCTCGCGTGACGCGCCTATCCTACCCGGCTCAGCATCGTGTGGGAAAGCCAGGCGGGCAGCCGCCCCTCCCGCGCCATGTGGTGGGCCTTCAGCGCCGTCGCCACCGTCATGACGTCCCGCACGGCGCCCCGGTCGATCTCCTCGATCAGGGACAGGAACGGCACGCGTACGATCCGCAGGTCCTCGGTCGGGTCCGGCGCCGTCTCCGCTGTGCTCAGACCCCAAGCCAGCCAGCACACGGCCCGCTCGTCGGTGATAGAGTTCGACAGGTCCAGCCGCAGCACCTCGAGCCAGTGCGCGGCGACCAGCCCCGCCTCCTCCGCCAGCTCGCGCCGGATGCCCGCCAAGGGGTCCTCGCCCTCCGGCACGCCGCCCTCGGGCATCTCCCAGGAATAGCTCATGGTGGCGAAGCGATGCTGGCCCACCAGGGTCACGGTCCCGTCGTCGTGCAGTGGCAGCACCCCGGCCGCCAGGTTGCGGGGCCGCATGACGACATAGTCAGCGGGCGCCCCCGTCGGCGCCGTCGCCTGATGCCGGGTCAGGCGCATCCACGGGTTCTGGAACACCGCCTCGGCCCCGTCGTCCCGCCAGGCTCGGGGCGCCGGCAGGCCCTCGGCCCAGCGGGGAATGATCTCGTCGTCACGCGCGCTCATGAGGGCGGTATGGCGCATGGGGGTCCGGACGCCTAGCTAAGCCGCATGTCCGACGCCGCCCTGCCGCTTCCCGTCCCCTCGCCCGAACTTCAAACCCGCCTCGCCACCCGCCGCTCCGCCCCGGCCCAGGCGCTGGCCGCTCCCGGCCCGACGGACGCCGAGATCGACGCCATCCTGACGCTCGGCGCCCGCACGCCGGACCACGGCAAGCTGTTCCCCTGGCGCTTCGTGGTGCTGGGGCCCGAGAGCCGCGCCGAACTGGCCGCGAAGCTGGAGCCGCTGGCGGATGGCCAGCCGGATCCGAAGAAGGCCCGCGCGGTCCTGGCCAAGCTGACCGTTCCGCCCGCCACCATCCTGGTGATCTCCACACCCGTCGAAGGCCACAAGGTCCCGGTGTGGGAGCAGGAGCTGTCCGCCGGCGCCGTGTGCATGAACCTGGAGCACGCCGCCGGCGCCCACGGCTATGCGGCGAGCTGGATCACCGACTGGTACAGCTACGCCCCCGCCGCGCTCGCCCTGTTCGGCGTCGGCCAAGGCGAGCGCATCGCCGGCTTCATCCACATCGGCACGCTGGCCGAACCCCCGCTGGAACGCCCTAGGCCGGACCTGACGACGAAGGTGAGTCGACGCCGCTGACGCCACCGCCTTCGGCAAGGATATGAACGACGCCCGCCGCCGGGAGGAGATCGCCCGGATGCTGGCGGGCGCCGAGATCACCGACGCGGCGCGGGCGGCGGCGGCGGCG
>NZ_JBHLSW010000002.1:0-53614 GCF_042434805.1 Brevundimonas balnearis
GATCCCGTCTTCCATCGTGTGGAAGCCCGCATCAACCGCGCCGTACCAGCCGTTCGGATCCGCAGACGCCGCCGTCGCGGTCAGGGCCAGGGCGGCCGCCGTACCGGAAGCGAGAAGCATATTCTTCAACCGCATGGGTCAGAGCCCTCCGCAAACAAATTCAGATAGCGGCGGTCACGCCGCCTGATTGATCTCTACCAGCGTTGCCGCAGCGCGCCTAGGGGCCTCTCGCAGGTCCCCGACACAGCACGGCCACCGTTGCCCGGAGGCTACAGGTCTGCGAATCTGCGGCCATGAGAACCGCGGCCGCCGGCACCACCATCATCGCCGAAGCCGGCGTCAATCACAACGGCGACGAGGATCTCGCCGCCCGGCTGGTCGAGGCGGCCGCCGAGGCCGGCGCCGACGCCGTCAAGTTCCAGACCTTCGAGCCCGCCGAGATCGCCGCGCCCGGCGCGCCGAACGCCGAGTATCAGGCCCACGCCGGCGAGCGGGAGGGCCAGCTGGCGATGCTCGAGCGTCTGACCCTGTCGCGCGCGGCGCTGCGGCGACTGTGGCGCCGGGCCGGGGCGCTCGGCCTGGAGATCCTGTCGACCCCCTTCGACATCGGCTCGGCCCGCTTCCTGGTGGAGGAGCTCGGTATGGGGCGGATCAAGGTTGGATCGGGCGAGCTGACCAACCTGCCGATGATCGTCGACCTGGCGCGGCTGGGGCCGCCGCTGATGCTCTCCACCGGCATGGCCGACATGGAGGAGGTTCGCGACGCGCTGGACGCGGTCGTCTTCGGGGCCCTGGCCGAGCGGACCACCCGTCCGACCCTGTCCGCGCTGCGGGAGGCCGGGCGCGCACCGGAGGCTTCGGACATCCGTGCGCGAACGGTCGTCTTTCAGTGCACGACCCAGTATCCGGCCCCCGTCGCCACCGCGAACCTGCGGGTCATCCAGGCCTTCGCGGCCGAGGGCGTCATCCCCGGCTACTCCGACCATACCGCGGGCGACGAGACCGCGCTCGCGGCGGCGGCCCTCGGAGCCCGCGTGATCGAGAAGCACATCACCCTGTCGCGGGACCTGCCGGGACCGGATCACCGCGCTTCGATGGAGCCCGCCGACTTCGCCGCCATGGTGCGCCGGCTCCGCGCCGTGGAGTCCGCGCTCGGCGACGGCGACAAGCGTCCGGCGGCGGTCGAGCTGGGCAACCGCGCGGTGGCGCGGCGCACCCTCGTGGCCGCGCGCGATCTCGAGGCCGGCGCCCCGCTGACGCCCGACGCCGTCGCGGTGCGGCGCGCGGGTGAGGGCCTGGCCCCCGCCGATCTGTGGCGTCTGGACGGCCGCCCCTGCCGACGCGCCTACGCCGCCGGCGAGATCATCTCGCGCTCGGAGCTGGACGCATGAGGCCGCGCATCGCGATCTTCACCGCCACCCGCGCGGAGTACGGTCTGCTCAGGCCGGTCGCCCGGGCCCTGCGCGAGGCCGGGACCTTCGAGATCGTCTGGCTGGTCGCCGGCGCCCATCTGGAGGCGCGCCTGGGCGGCACCGTGGCCGAGATCGAGGCCGACGGCGAACCGATCGGCGCGAGGCTGGCGACCGCGCCCGGGGACGATACCGGCGCGGCCGTGGCCGAGGCCGCCGCGGCCACCCTGTCCGCCGTCGCCGAGGCGCTGGTCCGGCTGCGACCGGCGGCGCTGATGGTCCTGGGAGACCGGACCGAGCTTCTGGGCGCGGCCGGGGCCGCCGTGTGCCTGGGCGTCCCGCTGATCCATCTCGAGGGCGGGCATGTCACCGAAGGGGCCGTGGACGACCGCATCCGTCACGCGATCACGAAGCTGGCGGACCTGCACTTCACCGCCCATCCGGACTATGCGCGGCGGCTGGTGCGGATGGGCGAGCCTGCGGAACGGGTGCATGTCGTCGGCTCCACCGGCCTCGACGACCTGTTCGGCGCGGCGGCCGCGACCCGTCAGGACGCGGAGCGCCTGCTCGGGATCGATCTGGCGCCGGGCCATGTGCTGGTGGCCTGGCATCCCGAGACCCTCTCGGGGACGAACCCGGGCGACGCCGCCCGGGCGGTGCTCGACGGCGTCCTGCGGGCGGCGGGGGGGCGGCGCCTGATCCTGACCGGGCCGAACGCGGACGAAGGCCGGGAGGCGGTGCAGTCGGAGCTGGAACGCTTCGCCGCCGCCCATCCGGCCAGGGCCCATCTGTTCGCGTCGCTGGGCCGTGAACGCTGGGCCGTCGTGCTGGCGAGCGCCGACGCCCTCGTCGGCAACTCGTCGGCGGGCGTGATCGAGGCGCCGGCGCTGGGCGTGCCCTCGGTCAACGTCGGCGACCGGCAGAAGGGCCGGCTGAGGCCCCCCGGCGTGATCGACTGCCCGGCGAGCGCGCAGGCTGTCGCCGCGGCGCTGGCGAAGGCGCTTGATCCCCGTTTCAGGACGTCCCTGCGGCGGGACGCGCCGGCCGACGGCGGGGCCGGGCGGCGGATCGCGGAGATCCTGGCCCGGACCGATCTCGCCGCGCTGCGACGAAAGCCGTTCGTGGACGGGCCCGGAGTCGGCGGCGGGTGACGCGGGCTTTCGCGCCGCGCTAACCCAGCGCGAGGTCCGCGTCGCGCAACTCCGGCAGGTCCTCGGCCGAGGCGGCCAGCTGCTCGTATCCGGCGAAGATGTGGTAGAAGGAGCTCGCGGGCGCGGGCTCCTCCACGAAGGAGCCGTCCGGGTTCAGCTTGTCGCGCCAGACGCCGTTCGGCAGCAGATAGCCGCTCAGCCCCCGAAGCGCCGCCTCGGCCTCGGCGGCGTAGGCGGCCTGATCCGCCTCGATCATCGAGCCGAGGATCAGGGCCGCCTTCAGTCGCTCGGTCTGCGGCCACAGACGGGCGCGGGACGACGTCACCCGCAGGCTGTCGTCCAGCGCATCCACGACCACCCCGCGCGCATGATCGACGCCGAGCGATCCGACCTGGAAAAGACGTCGAGCGACGTCGAGCGCGCCGGCGTCGGACCTGCGCGCGCCCCATCGCGCCAGCAGCCACGCCCACTCGAACTGGTGTCCGGGCTCCACCAGACGACCGTCGGCGCCGTCCGCCGGGGCCCAGGTCTCGTCGAAGAACTCCCGCAGGAACCCGCCGCCGGCGTCGATGAAGCGCGTGCGGCAGAGATCGACGATCTCGTCGGCGACCCCGCGCCAGGGGCCCTCGGGCTCCAGACCCTCCCAGGCGAGCGCGGCCTCGAGAAGGTGCATGTGGGCGTTGGCCTGGAAGGGATGCGTTCCCGCCTCGCGCCAGCCGCCCGACGGGGCGCGATCAACCTGCATCGCCGTCAGGATTCGACCGGCTCGCGCCGGTAGGTCCTCCGGCCCCACGCCGGCGCGCCGAAAGGTCGCCATCGCGAAGAGGGTGAAGGCCTGGTCGTAGATCGTGGCCGTATCGTCCAGCACCCGGCCGCCGGTCGCGGTCAGGGTGGCCAAGCGTCCGTCAGGACGGGCGGCGGTCTCGATGAAGCGGTTCAGGCCACGCGTGGCCACCGCTCGCCAAGGACCCCGCCAGCCTCTCAACCCGGCGGCGGCGAGGACATAGGCCTGGCGGGCCTGCACGCGGCCGCGTCGGTGCCCGTCCTGCGCCCTGCCGCACACGCTCAACGCGTCGGCGAAAGCGCCGTCCGGCTCGACTCCCAAGGTCGTCCAAAGCGGGAGGGCGCTGGTGCGGAGCCAGTGGGTGAAGCGGGTCGCGGCGCTCGCGAACGACCGGTCGGCGCCGGGGACGGCCAGCGGCATGCGACGGGCGATCGTCTTCACCTCCTGGGTTCTGTCCAGGGCGCAGACCAGAACGGCGTCCGGCTCGACGACGACGGCGATGTCCCGAACGCCCAAGGTGGCGACGGCGACGCCTCGGGGCGCATGAACATAGCAGCCGGGCGCGGGATCGTCGGCTCGCTCCGGGCCCTCATCCGCCGCGTGCGCCCGCGCGATCGCGTCCCACGCCCCCACGTCCGACCAGGTGAAACGGACCGGCAGCACCCAGGCTCGCGTCGTGTTCTCCATCACCGCGTAGTCGATCGACAGGTTCGGAGCCTGGCCGAACGACTTGCCGAGGCGGATGATGCGGGTCGGCGCGATGGGGTGCGGCGTCGCCTCCCTGACGGCGGACTCGGCGACCGCCGCGATCTCGGGGGCGTAGGTCGCCAGTTCGCTCAGCAGCGTGTCGGCGCGGACGATGAAGTTGCCGGAGTTCCACAGATACCCCTCCGTGATCCAGCGGGTGGCGGTCTCCGTGTCGGGCTTTTCGACGAAGGCCGCGACCGCCGACGAACCCGTTCCGACCGGTCGGATGTAGCCATAGGCCGACGAGGGCTCCGTCGGCTGGACGCCCAAGGTCACGAGGCGGCCGTCCGCGGCCATGTCCGCCGCTTCGACCATGGCTTTGCGGAAGGCTTCGGCGTCCGGGATGTGGTGGTCGGACGCGACGAAGGCGGCGACGGCCAGCGGATCCTTCTCGACCAGCCATGCGGCGGCGGCGGCCATCGCCGGGCCTGAATCGCGCGCCTCCGGCTCGAGCAGGATCAAGGCCTCCAGCCCGATCTCCGCCAGCTGTCGCCGGATCATCGGCATATGGCGCACGCCCGCGACGACCACGAGTTCGGCGCCTGGACCGGCCAGGGGGGCGACCCGCAGAGCCGTCTCCTGGAACAGGGAGCGGGGGCCCAACAGGGGAATGAACTGCTTGGGGCGGTCCGGCCGGGAGGCGGGCCAAAGGCGAGCGCCCGAGCCGCCGCACATGATCACCGGGTGGAGCGCCATGGAGTGTCTCAGAACTCACCAAAGGGTGCGGACTTAGCAAAAGCCCGCCGGGCGGCGATAGTCCCATCGGCGCTGAAACGACAGGTTGTTCAGCCCTTAAGCGCCGTGACGAAGCGGTCGCGCCACAGGCCGACGTCCGACGCGCGGACCGCTTGCATCAGGCCTTCCCAGCGGCGCATCCGCTCCTCGCGTGGCATGGCGAGCGCCGTCTTGATGGCGTCGGACAGCTCTTCCCGGGCGTAGGGATTGACGATCAGCGCGTCCTTGAGTTCAGCCGCCGCCCCGGCGAAGCGCGACAGGATCAGAACGCCGGGATCCTCCGGGTCCTGGGCGGCGACGAACTCCTTGGCGACGAGGTTCATGCCGTCTCTCAGCGGCGTCACCAGCCCCACCTTGGCGGCGCGATAGATGCCCGCCAGCTGATCCCTTCGGTAGGTGCGGTTCAGATAGCGGATCGGCTGCCAGTCCATGTCGGCGAACTCGCCGTTGATCCGGCCCGCCAAGGCGTCCAGCCGTCCGCGAATGTCCTGGTAGGTGTCCACGTCGTCGCGCGACAGGGGCGTGACCTGCAGCAGGAAGACTTGGCCCCGGCGGTCCGGGTTGTCGCGCAGGAACTGCTCATAGCCCTCAAGCCGCTGCTCCAGCCCCTTGGAGTAGTCCAGCCGGTCCACGCCCACGAGCATGGAGCGGAACGCCGACGAGGCCGCCATGCGATCGTAGGTACGCCGGCCCAGCGTGGATTCGCGCGCGGCGATGAAGCCCTCCACGTCGATGCCTATGGGGAAGACGCCCAGACGCGTGGTGCGGTCGAAGGCTTCGAGGCGTTCGGCGTCCAGACGCCGGCCGCCGGCCTCGGCGACGACATAGTCGGCCAGCAGCTCCTTCCACTCCTCGGTGTGGAAGCCGATCAGGTCGTAGTCGAACAGGCTTTCGACCAGCCGCCGGTGGAAGGGCAGGGTGACCAACAGCTGCCGCGCCGGCCAGGGCGTGTGCAGGAAGAAGCCCATGCGGTTGCGGACGCCCAGCCGCCTCAGCTCCTTGGCCAGCGGGATCATGTGGTAGTCGTGGATCCAGATCAGGTCTTCGGACTGGATCAGCGGCGCCAGCACCTCGGCGAAGCGCCGGTTCACCCGCTCATACCCCTCGCCATAGGACCGCTCATAGGCGGTCAGGTCGACCCGGTGGTGGAACAGCGGCCACAGCGTCTTGTTCGCGTAGCCGTTGTAGTATTCGTCGACGTCCTGCGCCTCCAGATCGACCAGGCCGACGGTCACGCCCGCGCGGTCCTCCGTCTTCAGCTCGCCGGTGAAGGTCTCGCAGGTTTCGCCGGACCAGCCGAACCACAGGCCGTCGTACTTCCTCAGCGCGGCCGACAGAGCCATCGCCAGGCCGCCGGCGGAGCCGGCCGCCGGGTCCGACGGCGCCGAGACGCGATTCGAGACGACGATCAGTCTGCTCATGGCCGCCTCACCGGACGTCCGTCCAGGATCGGCTGAGAAGGATCGCGCAGTTGATCACGCCCACCAACGAGTAGGTCTGCGGATAGTTGCCCCATAGCTCTCCGTCCTCGATCGATATGTCCTCGCTCAGCAGGCCCGCGGGCGTCCGCCGAGACAGCATCTCCTCGAAGATCGCCCGCGCCTCCGCGTCGCGGCCGTTCTGGTGCAGCGCCTCGATGAACCAGAAGGTGCAGAAGTTGAAGGCCGTCTCCGGCTCGCCGAAGTCGTCGGGCTCGACATAGCGGAACAGATAGGGACCTTTCTTCAGATCGCGTTCAATGGCGTCGAAGGTCGCGACCTGTCGCGGGTCCATCGGGTCGAGGAAGCCCAGATCGGTGAGCTGCAGCAGCGACGCGTCCAGCTCGCGCCCGCCGAAACTGGCGGCGAAGCGGCCCTCGTCCGGCAGGAAGGTCTCGCGCTCGATCCGTTCCCGCACGATGTCCGCCCGCCCGCGCCAGTGCTCGGCCCGCGCGGTCAGGCCCAGGTGCGTCGCCGCCTTGGCCAGCCGGTCCAGCGCCGCCCAGCACATCACCGACGAATAGGTGTGGACCCGGGCGATGGTCCTGAACTCCCACAGGCCCGCATCGGTCTGGTCGTGCATCTGGAACGCGCGCTCGCCGATGGGCTCCAACGCCTCGAAATCCTCGATCGTGCCGGGCCGCAGAAGGCGCTGGTCGTAGAAGGCCTGAACCAGCGGCAGGACGATCTGTCCGTACACGTCGTGCTGCAGATGCTCGTGCGCCTGATTGCCGACGCGCACCGGCTTCATGCCGCGATAGCCCTTCACCGTGTCGACGATGCGTTCGCCGATCCCCGGCTCGAGGCCGACGCCATAGACCGGCTGGACGTGCCCGCCGGCGGAGTCGTCGACCAGGTTCCTGAGATAGCCGAGGTAGTTCTCCAGGATGTCCACCGCGCCGAGCCGGTTCAGCGCCCGGACGGTGTAGTAGGCGTCGCGGATCCAGCAGTACCGATAGTCCCAGTTGCGTCCGCTCTCGGGGAACTCCGGCACCGAGGTGGTCAGGGCCGCCACGATGGCCCCGGTCTCCTCGTAGGCGCAGAGCTTCAGCGTGATGGCGGCGCGGATCACCGCCTCCTGCCAGTCCAGCGGCAGGTAGAGCTTGCGGACCCAGTCCTGCCAGTAGCGCACGGTTCGATCCAGCGCCGCGGCGACGCCCGGGCCGACCTCCTGGTCGTAGCCCTCGTCGGGCCCGAGGAAGAAGGCCAGCGGCCCCTCCAGGCGGAACACCCGCTCGTTCAGCACGTGCGACACGGGGCAGTCCGTCGTCAGGCGAAAGGTGATGTCCTCGCAGAGGTAACGGATATGGTTTGAGCCCGAGGTCCGCTCGGCCGGCCGCGCGCCCCAGCCGGTCGCGGGTCTCAGACGCACGACGATGCGCGGCGCTCCCTTCAGGGGCCGCACGATCCGCCCGAAGGCCAGGGGGCGATAGGTGCGGCCGTGCTTGGCGTGGCGGGGCGCGAAGTCGATCACCTCCAGCGCCGCGCCGTCCTCGGCCGTCATGACCGTGCGCAGAACCGGCGTGTTGCGGATATAGGCCTGCTCGATCGAGGCCAGGCCCTGGAGCTCGATCTCCCAGAAGCCGTGTTCGGGCGCCTCGCCGTCCATCAGGGCGGAGAAGACCGGATCGCCGTCGACTCGCGGGGCGCAGGCCCAGACATAGCGGCCGCGCTTGTCGATCAGGGCGCTGATCGAGCAGTTTCCGATCGGCCACAGGTTCAGGTCGGGCGTCGTGCTCATTCGGCCTCCAGGCGTTCGATCCAGTCCAGCACCTCGGTCGGGCCGTTCAGGCGGTAACGCGCGGCGGTGCTGCGCGGCTGCCCGACCAGGACGCCGAACCCGCCCAGGCGCGTCGCGGCCTCGAAGCCGTATTCGTCCGTCAGGTCATCGCCGACCATGACCGGGACGGCGCCGGCGAAGGGCGGCTCGGCCATGAAGGCCTCCAGCGCCCGGCCCTTGTCCGCGCCCGGCGTCTTCAGCTCCTCGATCATATGCCCCGGCTGGTGGACGAGGGCGTGCCGTTCGGCCAGCGCGGCCGCCAGCGCCCGCGCCTCGACGCCGGCCCCCGGCGCCAGCCGATAGTGCAGACCGGTCGCCACGCCCTTCTTCTCGACGAGGACGCCTTCGCGCGCTTCGGCGAACGCCTCGAAGGCCGCCGCCGCCGCCGCCACGCCCGGCGCCGGCTCCGCCCGCGTCAGCCGGCCTGCCGCGTCGCGTCGCTCCAGCCCGTGCACGCCCGAGACCGCGCGCACGCCGGTCTCGAGAATCCGGTCCAGGTCCGAGATCTCGCGGCCGCTGATCACGGCCAGTCTGCCCTCCAGCCGCCGGGCCGCCGCCTCCAGAACCCGTGATCGTCTGGGATCCGGACCCACCGCCTCGGGCCGGGGCTCGAGCTCGGCCAGCACGCCGTCGAGGTCCAGAAACAGGGCGATGCGGCGCACCCGCGCGGGCGGGGCGCCGAGGTCGGCGACGTCGTTCTTCATGGCTCCTATCCGGCGCGATCGCGCCCCCGTCAGACGGAGGCCTAACGCGCGACAACGGTGAAGGTTCGCAGGCTCGGACCGCCAAACCTTGCCGAGCGAGCCGGTTCGCCGCTATCGGCGGCGGTCATGAGCCCCGTCGAAGCCGCGCGCGACGCCGACCGCCTGACGCACCTTCAGCGTCTGGAGGCCGAGAGCATCCACATCCTGCGTGAGGTGGCGGCCGAGGCCGAGCGCCCGGTCATGCTGTATTCGATCGGCAAGGACTCGGCGGTGATGCTCCACCTGGCCAGGAAGGCCTTCGCGCCGGGCCGGCCGCCGTTCCCGCTTCTGCACGTCGATACGACGTGGAAGTTTCGCGACATGTACGCCCTTCGCGACCGCATCCCGGCCGAGTACGGGGTCGAGCTGATCGTGCACCGCAATCCGGAGGCGCTGGCGCGCGGGATCAACCCCTTCGACCACGGTTCGGCCCTGCACACCGACGTCTGGAAGACGCAAGGGTTGAAGCAGGCGCTGGACGCCGGCGGCTTCGACGCGGCCTTCGGCGGCGCGCGGCGCGACGAGGAGAAGTCCCGCGCCAAGGAGCGGATCCTGTCGTTCCGGACCGCCGATCACCGCTGGGACCCGAAGGACCAGCGGCCCGAGCTCTGGCGGCTCTACAACACGCGAAAGCGGCCGGGGGAGAGCTTCCGCGTCTTCCCCCTGTCGAACTGGACCGAACTGGACGTCTGGCAATACATTCAGCGCGAGAACATTCCCGTCGTCCCGCTCTACCTCGCCGCGCCGCGCCCGGTGGTCGAGCGCGACGGCGCCCTGATCATGGTCGACGACGACCGCTTCCGCCTGAACCCCGGCGAGGTCCCGCAGATGCGCTCGGTGCGCTTCCGCACGCTGGGCTGCTATCCGTTGAGCGGCGCCGTCGAGAGCACGGCCACGACCCTGACCGAGGTCATCCGGGAGATGCTGCTGACCACGTCGTCCGAGCGCCAGGGCCGCATGATCGATCACGACCAGGCCGCCTCAATGGAGAAGAAGAAGCGCGAGGGCTACTTCTGATGGCGGACACCGACCTGATCGCGCACGACGTCGAGGCCTATCTGGAGGCGCACCGCACCAAGGATCTGCTGCGCTTCATCACCTGCGGCTCCGTCGACGACGGCAAGTCCACCCTGATCGGACGGCTGCTCTACGACGCGCGCATGATCTTCTCAGACCAGCTGGCGGCGCTGGAGGCGGACAGCCGAAGGGTTGGGACGCAGGGGCAGAACATCGACTTCGCCCTCCTGGTCGACGGACTGGCGGCGGAGCGGGAGCAGGGCATCACCATCGACGTGGCCTACCGCTTCTTCGCCACGGAAAAGCGCAAGTTCATCGTCGCGGACTGCCCGGGCCACGAGCAGTACACCCGCAACATGGTCACCGGGGCCTCGACCGCCGACGCGGCGGTGATCCTGGTCGACGCGCGCCAGGGGGTGCTGACCCAGACCCGCCGCCACGCTTTTCTGGTCAGCCTTCTGGGCATCCGCCATGTGATCCTGGCGGTGAACAAGATGGACCTGATCGGCTGGTCCAGGGACCGGTTCGACGCCATCGTGGCCGAGTTCGACGGGATCGCCACGGCCCTGAACATCGACAAGGCGCACGCCCTCCCGCTGTCGGCCCTGCACGGCGACAATGTTCTGGAGAAGAGCGCGCGATCGCCCTGGTACGCCGGCCCGTCGCTGATGACGCTGCTGGAGACGCTCCCGCCGGCGCGCACGGCGCGCCAGACGGCCTTTCGCATGCCCGTCCAGTGGGTCAACCGTCCGTCGTCGGACTTCAGGGGCTTCGCCGGGCTGGTCTCGTCTGGCGAGGTCCGGCCCGGCGACGCGCTCAAGGTCTTGCCTTCGGGCCGGACCGCGAATGTGTCCCGCGTCGTCGGCGGCGAGGGCGACCTGCCCGCCGCCCGGGCCGGCCAGGCCGTCACCCTGACGCTCGACGCCGAGATCGACGTCTCGCGCGGCGACGTGCTGGCCTCGGCGACGAACCCGCCCGAGGTCGCCGACCAGTTCGAATGCACGCTGGTCTGGATGGACGAGGCGGCGATGCTGCCGGGACGGCCCTATCTGCTGAAGCTGGCGACGAAGACGGCCGGCGCCTCGGTGACCGAGATCAAACACCAGATCGACGTCAACACGTTCGAGGCCCGTCCGGCCAAGCGGCTCGACCTCAACGGCATCGCCGTCTGCAACATCTCACTGGATCAGCCGGTGGCCTTCGAGCCGTATGAGACGGACCGGGACCTCGGCGGGTTCATCCTGATCGACCGGCTGACCAACCGCACGGCGGGCGCGGGCATGCTGCGGTACGCCTTGCGGCGGTCGCACAACATCCACTGGCAGGCCCTTTCGGTCGATAAGGCGGCCCGGGCGGCGCTCAAGGGCCAGCGGGGGCGGGTGCTGTGGCTGACCGGCCTGTCCGGCGCCGGCAAGTCGACCATCGCCGACCTGGTCGAGAAGCGCCTGCACGCGGACGGACGCCACACCTATCTGCTGGACGGCGACAACGTCCGGCATGGCCTGAACCGTGATCTCGGCTTCACCGACGAGGATCGGGTCGAGAACATCCGTCGGGTGGCCGAGGTGGCCCGGCTGATGGTGGACGCCGGCCTGATCGTGCTGGTCAGCTTCATCTCGCCGTTCCGGGCCGAGCGGCGGCTGGCGCGGGAGCTGATGGGCCCGGGCGAGTTTGTGGAGGTGTTCGTGGACGCGCCCCTTGAGGTCGCGGAGGCGCGCGACGTGAAGGGCCTGTATCGCAAGGCCCGCGCGGGCGAGCTGGCCAACTTCACCGGCATCGACAGCCCCTATGAGGCGCCTGACGCCCCTGAAATCCGGATCGACGCCGCCGCTGAGACGCCGGACGGCGCGGCCGATCGCATCGTCGCCTGGCTGAAGGCCCACCCGACCAGCTGAGTCGCCGCTCGCGTGCAAGGTGGTTCTCAAACCGAACTCTATGGGTGTATGCGGAGCGCCCCGGGTCGAAGCCGCGACATTGGAGAACAGGTGTCATGAACCCAGCCGCGATCCTGGAGCGCGCCCGCGACGTCCTCCGCCTGAACATCGAGGCGCTCGAGGCGCTGGACCGGAACCTGAACGGATCGCTGGTGCGCGCCTGCGAGGTGATCCTGTCGCGGCCCGGCTATGTGGTGGTGACCGGGATGGGCAAGTCCGGCCATATCGGCGGCAAGATCGCCGCCACGCTCGCTTCGACCGGCACCAACGCCTTCTTCGTGCACCCGGCCGAGATGAGCCACGGCGACCTGGGCATGCTGCGCTCGGACTGCACGCTGCTGGCCATCTCCAACTCGGGCGAGAGCCGGGAACTGCGCGATCCCCTGACCTTCTGTCAGCGCAACGGCATTCCCGTGATCGGCATCACCCAGAGGAAGGGCAGCCTGCTGGACCGCATGTCCGAGGTGACGCTGCTGATGCCGACGGTCGCCGAGGCCTGCCCCAACGGCCTGGCCCCGACCACCTCCACCTTGATGACGCTCGCGCTGGGCGATTCGCTGGCCATGGCGCTGATGGACGAGCGGGGCTTCTCGGCCGAGGATTTCGGCCTGCATCACCCGGGCGGCGCGCTGGGCATGAAGCTGCAGACCGTGCGCGAATGGATGGGCGACAATCACGCGCCGCCGGCGATGGTTTCGCTCCAGACCCCCTTCAGCGAGGCGGTCGCGGCGATCACCGCCGGCCGAAAGGGAGCCGTGGCCGTGCTCGACGACAACGAACTGCTGGCGGGCATGATCACCGACGGCGACGTGCGCCGCGCCTTCTCGCGGGACGTCACCTCCCTTGTCGCGGCCGACGTCATGAGCCCGCACCCCATCACCGTCAGCCCCGACGCACGCATGAGCGACGCCATCGACCTCCTCGCGGTCAACAAGATCAGCAATCTGTTCGTCGTCGAGAGCGGCCGCCCGCTGGCGATCATCCATATCGCGGAGCTCATTCAAGCGGGGTATGTGACCTGACGGTGGGGAGAGGGTCGCGCGGTGCCGGAAGTCTGTGTTGATGGGTTCAATCTCTCGATCCCCAAGGGATCGGGCATCGCCACCTATGGGCGAAATCTGCTGAAGGCGTATGGCGACCTGGGCTGGACGCCGGGAGTCCTGCACGGCCCTGCGCACCTCGGCGGGGACGGCTTGTTGCGCAATATCTCCCTGTTGGACGCGCCCCAGGGCCAGAAACCGCTCCCCAAGCTCGAACGGTGGGCCCGCACCCTGAGATCTCCGTTGGGTCGCAGGGCTTCTCGGGTCGACGTCACCGGCGAAGTCATCCGACCGCCGGACGACGAGCTTCAACATCTTGCTCAGCGACATTGGGCCGCCGCTCGCATCTTCGAGCTTTCCCAGCGATCACAGAGAGCCTACGGCCGCTTCACGCCTCTGAAGTTCGACGGGGGTGGGCCGGACATCGCTCACTGGACCTGCCCCCTGCCGATATGGGCGCCCGGGCGGGTCAACCTCCTCACGCTCCATGACATCATCCCGATCCGGCTTCCGTACACGACCACGGATGACAAGCACCGGTATGTGGAGCTCTGCAGGGAGAGCGCGAAGCGGGCCGACCACATCCTGGCCGTTTCCGAGACCACCCGAAGGGATGCGATCAATCTCCTGGGCATAGAGCCGGGCCGGATCACGACCACCTATCAGTCGGTGTCCTTGCCCGACGACATCCTGGCCATGGACGATGAGGCGTTGGAGCGGGAGCTCGGCGGCGTCTTCGATCTTCGGCCCAGGTCCTATTTCCTGTTCTTCGGCGCGCTGGAACCCAAGAAGAACGTGCGGCGGCTCCTGGAAGCGTATCTCACGTCCGGGGTGCAGGCGCCCCTGGTCGTCGTCGGCGGTCGCGCGTGGCTCGACGGCGGCGAGGCCACCCTTCTGTCCGCCGCGGCCACGCCGATCGACCACGTCAGGCGCGGGCGTGTCATCCAGTATGATTTCCTTGGCAGAGGGCTGCTGCTCCGGCTGATCCGGGGCGCCCGGGCCACTCTGTTCCCCTCCCTCTACGAGGGGTTCGGTCTTCCGGCGCTGGAGTCGATGGCGCTCGGCACCCCGGTCATCGCCTCGACGGAGGGCTCCTTGCCCGAGGTCGTGGGAGACGCCGGCGTGCTCGTCGATCCTTACGCCGTCGAGGCCCTGCGCGAGGCGATCACGCGCATGGACGCCGACGAGGACCTGCGGTCGGACCTCGCGCTTCGAGGACCGGTGCGCGCGCGGATGTTCTCACCGGAGGCGCACCGTGAGCGCCTTAGGGATGTTCTGGATCGCGTGGGCGCATGACCGGGCGGGTGTTGTTCGACGTCACGCGACTCGTCGACCGGTTCAACCGTGGCACGCCCACGGGAATCGACCGGGTCTGTTCGGCGTACGTGCGATGGTTGCTCGAGACTCTGCCGGATCGGGTCGTTTGGGTCTGTCAGCGGAAGGAAGGGCTTTTCACCATAAGGCGTGAATGGCTTCAGCCGCGCCTG
The DNA here is from genome assembly GCF_042434805.1 of Brevundimonas balnearis. Classification (NCBI taxonomy): domain Bacteria; kingdom Pseudomonadati; phylum Pseudomonadota; class Alphaproteobacteria; order Caulobacterales; family Caulobacteraceae; genus Brevundimonas; species Brevundimonas balnearis. The sequence goes on from NZ_JBHLSW010000002.1 coordinate 14,306, forward strand.
GAAGCCATGCAGCATCGATGGGCGGCGGCGGCCACGGACACCGAGGCTTTGGTCGAGGCTGACATTATTCGTGTACTGAGCGACCCTCCTGCTGAGCGGGCGGCGCTTCGTCTCGACCTCCAAAGCGACCTCGCCAAGCCGCATCGCTCCTTGGCGTTTCGTCTCGGGACCATGACGCCGGCCGCCGTCGCCAAGGGCGACGTATACATCAACGTCTCCCACACCGGCCTTGAGAAGCCCGCCATCTTCAAGAAGCTGCGACAGAAGGGGGCGCGGATCGTGGTGATGATCCACGATCTGATCCCCATCACGCACCCCGAGTTCTGCAGGGCGGGCGACCGTGAAAAGCACCAGCGACGGATCGAAACGGTGCGGCGCTACGCCGACTTGGTCATCACCAACTCAGCATCGACGTCCAGCGTATTGCAGGACCACTTCGGTCGTCCCGATCCTTCGCTCCCGCATCTGGTGACCGCGCGCCTCGGTGTGGACCTGTCGCCCGCGCGCCCCGATCCGCTGGTCGCCGATGCGCCCTACTTCGTGCATGTCGGGACGATCGAGGGACGCAAGAACCTCGCGTTCCTTCTGTCGCTCTGGCGGGCGATGGCGGAACAGACGACCTCGTGTCCGCCCCAGCTTTTCCTGATCGGCAGGATGGGCTGGGAGCATGAGACCGTTCAGGCCCAACTGTCCCGAGGGCCCGCCGCCGCCCGCCATGTCCACCATATCTCGGGTGCGCCGGATCGGACGATGATGCGACTGGTCGCCGGCGCGCGCGCGTTGGTGTCCCCCTCCTTCGCCGAGGGTTTCAATCTTCCCGCCGTGGAGGCTCTGGCTCTGGGCACGCCGGTGGTGGCCTCCGACGTCCCGGTGCACCGAGAGTTGTTGAAGGGCGCGACCCTGATCGATCCGCTCGACGGGCGTGCGTGGAAGGCGGCGCTGACGGAGCTGTCTCGTGGGGAGCGTCGGCGTCCCAGACCTGTGCGCCCGCCCCAATGGGCCGATCATTTCGCGGCGGTCGCTTCCCTGCTCTGAACCTGAGCCTGATCGCCCAAGAGCTTGATCGCCTCGAGTCGGACCAGGATCTGAGCCCGGTCGGCCTTTCGTCCAGCCGAGCCGATTTCGGTTCAGGCTCGCGCCGAGGCCGAAGGGTCGCCCGCCGGCCTTCAGTGCGCGGCGGCGAGTATGCCGCCCAGGCCGTCTTCGATCTGCCCGGCCGTGACCTGGCCGCGGATGCAGGCGTTCAGACCCGCCCGGATGCGGTCGAGGCCGCCGTCGATGTCGCTGAGCTGGATCACCGTATCCGCGGGACGCCGTGCCGAGGGCGTCGAACTGAGGCCGGACTGGAGCAGGGCGACCCGAGGCCCCGCCAACGCCGCCGTGTGGATCAGCGCCAGGCATTCGGCTCCGGTCTGGGCCGTCCGAAGGCGGAGCCGGCGCGCCTCGGGCGAGCCGCCCGGGAACATCTCCGTCGCCGTTTTCCAGATCGAAAGGAACGCCGGGTCGGAATCGATGCGGTGAAGCTCGACGTCCGGGCAGGCGACGTCGCTCAAGGTCCACAAATGTCGCTGGAAAGCGGGCCTGTTCGCCAGCAGGCGAACCGCGCTCCAGCCGAGGCGGGGCGTCACGGCAGCGGCGCAGCAGGTCGTTTCAGGGGGCAAGCTTCACTTCCGGACGGCTCAGGTGCTCGATCAGCAAGGACCATGCCCTGCCGGCTTCGAACTCGTCGACGCTGAACTGCATACAGGCGAGGTGCCGCAGCCAGGGGCCTCGGTCCGGTCGCGTCGGACATTCGATCCGCGCCAGGTCGGTCCCGGCGACGGGCGCCGCCGGAGACGCAGGATCGACGAAGGCTGGAACCCCGGCGATGGTCGCCTCGACGGCGATGGTCGATGTGTGACAGACGACCGCATGCGCGCGGCCCAGCGCACTGGCCAGCGGCTCGGCCGGATGGCCCGGGCGAGGCTTGCGCCGAATTTCGAGCGGCCGGTCGGTGTGCGTGCGAAGCAGGGCGAGGGTTCGAGCCAGCCAAGCGTCGGGCGTCGTGTCGTTCGCCGCCGCCGCGGCGGCGGTCGGTGGACAGACCAGCACCACCGAACCACCGGACCGCCATGGACGCGGGGTGATGTTCAGGTCGGCCAACCGGACGGCGTCGGCCTCGCGAACCGGGCCCGCATGAAAACCGTCGAGGCACATGCGGTACCGCCGGCCGTGCCCCCTGCCGAGGTAGGCATGGTCAAGATAGACGAACTGCGCGCCGTCGGCCTTCGCGGCCCTGATCCGTTCCAGGGCGCCGTCGAGCAATCCCCACAGGACGGGGGTGCGGCGCCGGTCGTCGGGTGGCGGCGACGTGATCGGAGCCACCTGCGCGCCATGGCCTCGCGCGAACGACCAGATCAGGTCGGCGCCGGGACCGCGTCCGGAGGAATAGGCGATGAACGACGCGGCCGGGATCGCCGCCGCGGGGGCGGGCCTCTCCCGGCGGGGCGGGGCGGGGGGCGCGCCGCGCTGCCGCCCCTGATCGCCGGCCGCCGCCCCGTCCCCGACCTCGACCACTTCGCGCGCGAAACGGGTCCAACTGAGATCGACCACTGCGCTGCGACTGTCGATCGGTTCCCGGGCGGCTTCGCGCAGAACGTCCGCCACCTGATCGGGGGCGTCGTCCGGATCGATGATGAACCCCGTCCGGCCGTGGGTGATCAGGTCGGGCGCGAAGCCGGTGTCCGTCGCCACGGGCGTCGCGTTGGCCATCATGGCCTCGACCAGCGGCACGGGTCCGCCTTCGAGCCGGGAGGTGGATAGGAAGGCGTGCCACCGCCGCATGCGGGATGGATACTTGCTGTACGGCGTCTCGAGATAAGTGAAGTTCGCCAGCCGTGAGAGGTCGTCGAAATCCGGCGAGGCGCGCCAGCCCCGGCCGAGAAGTTCGAACCGGAGATCGCGCGCCGCGCGGACGGTCTCCAGCAGGAGCCGCGAACCCTTGCGGGGGTAGTAGGCGGCGTTCACGCCCACGACCCGCCCCGCACGGGGCCGACCTCGAAAGAGCGCCGGGTCGGCCGCGCCCAGGATCACGCGCGTCTTTCGGACGTCGAGGCCTTGCGCCACCCAGAGATCCCGAAACCGGGAGCATGGGAACAGCACCGACTTGGCGGCGCCGAAAGCCAGCAGGAGTTCGGCGGTGCTGTAGGGATAGTCGCCCGGATGGGTGAACCAGATCACGCTGCGCCCGGCGACGTCGGCCCCGCGATGATCCCGCGCCGTCATGTAAAGGCTGTAGTGCGGAAAGAAGATCGTCTCCGCCGGGGGCGATTTGGCCAGATCGGCCCAGCGAAAAGCCCTCGGGCCGAGGACCTTCGCCACCTCGTTCACGATCCGGTCGAGGATCCAGCCGTCTCCCGTCGGTTGCTGGATCAGAGCCCACGCCCCGGTCCGCGCATGCGGCCGGTCGATTGCGGAAGCGACCTGATCGCCCAAGATGCCTACGTCCCCGCCCGCTGTTGGCGATTTGCTTTACGTGGGTTAAGCACTCGGTCGCTGGGGATCAATGGACGTTTGACGCGGATGGCTGACGCTCATAAAGAGCCGGCGGGGGCTAGCCCCGATCCGGACCATCCGGGCGCGGTGGTTTCAGGACCTTCGGCCCTCAAGGCGGCCGTTCTCGAGGAGCGCGTTCTTCGGCTCCAGGAGGAGCTGCAGCGTCACCTGGGTCGTGCGGAGGGCCTGGAGCGGGAGGCTCGCCGGCGCAGCGCCGAGTTGATCGCGGCCACCCGCGAGGTCGCGCTGGCCGCCGACCGTCAGGCGCGCGCGGAACGTCAGTCCAGCCAGGATCGGCAGAAGCTCAAGGAACTGGAACGGCGTTGCGCCGAGCTGGAGAAGCAGGCCGCCGCGGCCAAGGCCAAACCGGCCGCCGCCAAACCAGATGTCGTCAAGGCCAAACCGGCCGCCGCCAAACCAGATGTCGTCAAGCCCAAGCCTCTGACGCCCGATCCGGGGGCCCCGGCCGTCGCTCCGGTCGCCAGACCCGAGACGGGGCCGACGCCCGTGGCGAAGCAGTCGCCGGCGCCTGCGGTGACGCCGGTCCGCTCCGGGGCGACGCCCCCGGCGCCTCCTTCGGACTCGCTCAAGCGCCGGGCGGCCCGCTGGCTCCGCGGCCGGCCGGGAGGTCCGACGCCTCCGGATGACCGCACGCTGATCCTGCGCTCGGGCCTGTTCGACCCGGACTGGTATCTCCAGACCTACCGCGACGTCGCCGCCGCGGGCGTCGATGCGCTTGATCACTATCGATCCCACGGCTTCAGGGAGCGGCGTCGCCCCGGGCCGGGCTTCGATCCCGATTGGTACGCCAAGCAGGCGGGCGCGTTCGACGGCGATGCGCTTCTGCATTATCTCAAGATCGGCCGACGCTCCGGCCTGACGCCCTGCCCGCCCGTCGTCGAGCCGCCGGACGGTCTCGCGGAAGTTCTGGAAAGCAAGTTCTTCAACGCCCAGTGGTACTCGGCTCGCTGGGCGCCCGGCGCGACGCCCAGGGACGCCGCGATCCACTATCTCACGGTCGGCTGGCGGGAGGGCGCGGATCCGTCACCGGACTTCGGCACCGTTCAGTACCTGGACGTGCATCAGGACGTCCGCGAGGCGGGCGTCAATCCCCTCGTTCACTATGTCCGGCACGGGCGTGCGGAGCGACGCGAGCGGCCGGCGTCCCGCTTGCGTCAAGAGGCTCCGGCCGACGCCGCCAAGGCCGTGGAGGTCGATCGTCGCGATCCCCCGGTCTCCGAAGCCGCGACCGGCCCTCTTGTTCGATGGCGACGCGCAGAGTCCTTCTCGGAAGGCGAGCCCGGCGCCGTCGTCCTGTCGGGGGCGCTTTTCGGCCGCGTCGCGACCGAGGCCGACAGGACGTCGGCCGAACGTGTGCTGCACACCTTCGCGGCCCTGTCCGAAGGCGGCGACGCCGTCCGCCCCGATCCGGCGTTCAGCTGGCCCGACGGCTTCCAGGGACTGCAAGACGTCGCTTACGTCTCGGACGCGGACCTTCGCGTCTTCGTGCTCAGTCGCCCCGTCGCGACCGTCGTGCGCCTCTATCAGCGGCGCGAGGACACGTTCGGCCTGCTCGTCGAGCAGGTCATAGAGCCGGACGGATTCGGCGTGACCGAGGCCGCTCTGGCCGACGCCTATGCGCCCGTGCTCTGCACCGTGACGGACGCGGACGGCGTCCTGATGGAGCTGTTCATCCTGGCGTTTCCTTCGTTGGCGCGAGGCGGCGTTCACTATGCGGAATTGCGAGCGGCCGGCCACGGGGAGGGAAGCGACGCCGCGACCTACGGGGCGCGCCAGGCGCTCAGCCGTCTGAACGCGAGGCCATCCGACCGCTTGGGGCGGATTCTCGTCGATCTCGCCGACGGCGTGGGGGGCGAGCGCATCACGGATCCCGCCTTCGTTCGTTGGCTGAGGCGCCAACTCGGCGTGCGGCTCAGCACCCAGGGCGGACGGAACAATCCGGCCGCCGCCCTCCTGAGGACGTCGATCGAAGACCCGGTTGGCGCCGGCGCCGACGCTCCGGCCGCCGCGACCCTGATCATCCCTGCGACCGCAGTTCCGACGATCGACGCCCTCTGCACGCCCGTCGACGCGGCGCACGGCCCCTCCGGCGGGGGCTTCATCCTCGCCGACACCGCTCGGCACAAGCCGCTATGGGCGATCATGCCGCCGGAGAAGAGCGACGGGCTTGGCGATCTGCAGCCGGCGGTCGCCGATGTGGTAGATTTGACCCTCGCAGGCGCCGAACGATCCTCGAAACGTTCGCGCGTCTCAACGGAACAACGCCTGCTTGCGATCGTCTTCCGCGAGCAGGTCGACACGCTCGGCTCCAATCGCCTCGTGCGTGTCACGGCGGCGTCGACCCCGGCCCTGCGCGGAGGGCGCCGCCGGAGCGCGCCGACGTCGCCCTATCTGGCGGTCGTGGCCGCGACCCCGCAGACCGATCTGCATGCCGTCGTCGCCTCCCTGGCCAGTCAGACCGTGCGACCCGAGCGCGTTCTGGCCTGCGGACCGTCGGCCTCCGAACTCGCCGCCGCGCTTGGCGCCGCGAAGCTCACCGCCGAAGCGGTGAGCGCCCCGGTCCCGGACGCCGTCGCGGCCCTGGAGTCGACCGGCCCCTTCGCGTCGCTCCTCTTTCTGGATCATGCGACGGTGCTGCACGACCCGCGGACGGCTGAAACCCTCGGTCAGCTTCTCCAGGGCCGAAACATCGCGACGGCCGCCTGTCAGATCGTGGCCGACCTGGGGGAAGGGCGGGGCGACCGCTCCGCCTTTGTCAGCGGCGGCGTCTTTCCTTCGCGCGTGGACTTCCGGGATCGCCCTCATGTCCTGCTCGACGAGCCCGACCTGCGGGCGCTTCCGCCCATGACCTATCCCGCCACCGCGCAACGCTTCCGCGTCGCGATGGTCAAGCGATCGGCCCTGCAGGCCGTCGGCGGGTTGAACGCCGCGGCGGGGCGGGACTGGGATATCGATCTGTGCGTCCGGTTCGCCGCGGCCGGCTGGATGAACCTGTGCACATCGGCCCTGACCGCCGCTGTCGCCCTCGAGGACCTGCGGTCGGTCCGCGTGGAGCCCCGGCTCCCCGCCACGCTGACGCCGGCCGACTGGGGGCGCATCCTCGGCACGACGACGTTGCTGCGCAAGCTTCAATGAAGATCGCGATCGTCATCCATTCGGCGAAGCTTCGATCGACCGCGGGTGTCCGTATTCGTTACCTCAGGATAGGGCGAATACTCGCGGCGATGGGGCACCAGTTCGAGATCATCACGCTCGATCAGCTGTCTGACGTCGCGACGCCCGAAGCCGACTGCTACATCCTCAGCAAGTGCAACGACGTCAGAGGGGTCATCGCGGCGCGTTGGCTTTCGCATCGCGGGAAACATGTAGGGGTCGATTTCTTTGACGATTATTTCAGTCAGGCCGACGACGTCCGTTTCGCCCGTCTGAGATCATGGATCGCCCAGATCGGCGAGTACTCGGACTTCGCGCTTTGTTCGACCTCGCGCATGGCGGAGGTCATCGGGGGGTACTGGCCGGCGAAGCCGATCCACACCCTGAACGACCCGTTCGAAGAACTCGACGGGCCGGCGCTGCGGACGACCCTTGCGACGAAGCTCGACCACTTCAACCGAACAGGCGAGATCTCGCTGGCTTGGTTCGGGCAGGGGCGGAACCGGAACTTCCCCGTCGGTCTTCGCGACGTCGTCGCCTTCGGGCGGGGGCTCGGGTCTTTCGCCAGGGCGGGGCGGCCGGTCCTGCGCATCATGACCAGCCTCGACGCCTTCGGCGTGAATGAGTTGGAGGCGCTCGGCGGGCTGGGGATCCCTTACCGGCTCGAAGAGTGGTCCGAAGAGGCCGAAGCCGCCCTGTTGCGCGAGGCCCTGGCCGTCGTCCTGCCGGTGAACGCCCAGGCCTTCAGTCAGGCGAAGTCGCTCAATCGCGCCGTCACGGCGTTGACGGCCGGGTGCCAGGTGCTGTCGCTGGGCCACGATCTCTACGCGGCGTTCGGGCCCCTGATCTATCGGGACGCCGACGTCCTCGCGTCCGACCTGAGCCAAGGCGCGTTGCGGCTCCGGCCGGACACCGTCGTGGATCTGGTCGACCTCATGGGACGTCATGGCGATCCGGCGTTCGAGGCCGCGAGGCTGCGACAATTCCTGGCCGGAGTGATGGCCGCGCCCCGCCGCGTCCCCGTTTCCTCCGCGTGGGGAGCGCCGGTGATCATCAGCGGCCGGCGTCCCAGCCTCGACGCGCAGGCATTCGTCAAGAGCCTGGGCGGCCTGACCCTCGCGAGCCCGGTCACCGTGGGCGGCAAGGGGCATGACGTCGATCCGCGTCGGGACGACGGCGGGTCGGTTGACGGCCTGGCCCGTCTGACGCCTGAGGCCGCCGAGGCGCTTTCGCCGGAGTTCAAGCCGTTTCTCAGGAACAACGGGGTCGGTCAGAAGGCCTATCCCGTGGCCCTCGACGTCGACCCCGCCCTGACCCGGCCTGTGACGCCCGGCTTCGCGGCGGTCGCCGTGTATCAGGCCAAGATAGCCGCCACCGCCGCGCTCGCCCGTCGCCTGTTTCCGGGTTCTCCCGTCTTCGTGACCGACACGGACCCGTTCGTGCTCGCGTCTGGTCTGGCCGTCTATGAGGCGCCCCCCCCTCGCTACATGTTGGTCGCCAACGGCGTGACGCCCACGCTTCAGCTGTCGTTCCTGAAGCCGCTGGCCGCCGAAATCGCCTCGGGGGCCGTGTCGGTGGATGTGCTCACCGAGCTGGATATCGCCCCGCTCCTGCAGAAGGGCAGGCCCACGGACCGTTCCCTGGCGACGGTGACCGACCGCATCACCCGGTTCCGGCCCGACGTCCTCGTCTTCAGCCGCTACAGCGGCCCGCACGCCGCCGACATGCTCCGGCTGGCCCGAAGGCTCGGGTCCGCGACCGTCATGCACATGGACGATGACCTGCTGAACGTTCCGCCCGAGATCGGCGAGCGCAAGTTCAGGGCCCATAATCACCCGGACCGCACCGGCGCGGTGCGCACGCTCCTGGACGGGTGCGACCTGGTCTACTGCTCGACGGCCCCGCTCCGGCGCCGCTTCCAGGAACTCGGGGTGACCACCCCGATGATATCAGGCGCGATCTACTGCGCCGCCGAACCCCTGAGGGCGCCCAGCCCGACGGCCGAGAAGCGTTTCGGCTACATGGGTTTCGACCACGAGCACGATCTTCGGATGGTGCTGCCGGTGATCGTCAAGCTGCTGGAGACCCACCCCGACCTTCGCTTCGAGCTGTTCGGTTCGATCCCCAGGCCCGATGAACTGGCTGCCTTCGGAGAGCGGGTGTCGATGGTCGAACCGGTGAGGGATTACGCCAGCTTCCTCCAGGCGCTGGCGGATCGGCGATGGGACATCGGCATCTGTCCCCTCGCGCCGCTGCCCTTCAACCGGCTGAAGGCCAACACGAAATGGGTGGAGTATACGGCGGCCGGCGCGGCGGTGGTGGCATCGGCGGGCACGGTCTACGATGACTGCTGCGCCGACGGGGCCGGGGACCTCGCGACCTCGCTGGACGATTGGTTTGCGAGGCTGGACGCGCTGGTGCGCGACGACGATCTGCGTCTGGACCGGGTGGCCGCCGCCCAGGCGCGGTTGGTCGCCGACTACGGGCCTCGGGCTCTGAAGGCGCAGGTGCTCGACGTCTTCCAGATGGCGCGGGACCTCGCGGACTCGCGGGCCGCCGGCGGCGGACGGGCGTCAGTGGCGGCGGTCGCCTGATCATGCAGAAGAATATCTTCTTCCTCTTCAATTTGTTGCAGGATGTGGCCGTCCTGCGCCCCCTGGTCCGGCTGTCCGCGGAGGTGACGCGATCGCGCAAGCTGCTGATGGTCAGCTCGGCCTTCCTGAAGCGCGACAAGACCGGGGCCTGGCTGCGCGAGATCGACGATCTGGCCGAGAGCGTCAGAGGCGCGGTGCGGGAGTTCGACACTCCGTTCGAGATCGCGGCGCGGATGGCGGAGGGCGACGGCATCGTGTTCGCGGGCAGCGAGTCGGCTCTCAACGCGCACCGTGAAACCCATGCCGCCTTCAGGGCGGCGCCAGGCCGCTATCTGAAGGTGACCGTCCAGCACGGCTTTGAGTGCATCGGCTTCCTGCATAACGCGCGGCACGACACCGCGTTCGGCAGGACCGTCGCCTCCGCCGCCGACGTCCTGGCCGGCTGGTTTCCCGCCGAGCGCTGCACCTCCCTGGCCTCGGGCGAGGCCGGAAAGGTCATCTGCACCGGCCCGACCTCCCTGCTGCCCCAGGCCGCCGAGGCCTGGAAGGTCGACTACGACGTCGAGGGCCTGATCTGCGAGAACCTTCATTCGGTCCGCTTCGGGACCGGCGAGGCCTCTCGCGACGCCTTCATGGTGGCCTTCAACGGCTTCGCCTCGGCGCTGGACACCCAGGGTCTGAAGGTCGGCCTGCGTCCGCATCCCGCGAGCAAGCGCGTCTTCGACATGGCGGCCGCGCCGAACGCGGTGAAGATCGCCGATCCGATCTATCGCCTTCCGCTTGCTCGCTTCGCCTATGCCTTCTCGCCGCCCTCGTCGGTGGTCATCGACCTGATCGCGGCGGGCGTGCCCACGGCGGTTTGGCGGGACCCTCACGGCGACATGGACGTCGGCCACTATGCGGGGCTTCCGCTGGTCAGCCTGCCCGGCGACATGCTGGCGTTCAGGGAACGGGCGCTGGAGCAGCGCGCGGAGCTTCTGGCGGCGCAGGACGCGTTTCTGCGCCGAACGGGAATCCTGACCGACCCCGCGGAGATTCGGCGAAGGTTCGTCAGCCTGATCCGGCGTGGATTGAAGGAGGAGGCGCGCGAGGAGGTGGCGGTCAGGGCGCGATCCGCGCTCGTGGTCGCGGACAACATCACCGCGACACAGACGATCAGTTTCTCCGCGCCCTTCGCTCATGGGGGGGCGCTCGACGGCTGGTCGCTGCATCTTCGGCGGCATCACGTGGCCGACGACGCGGCGAGGATCGACCGAACCCTGGACGCGGCCGCTCCCGATGTCGTCATCCTGTCCCGGCTGACGGCGTCGACGGCGCCGCAATGGATCGACCAGGCCCGCGCCAGAGGGGCCGCCGTCATCGTCCACCTGGACGACGACCTGCTGTCGGTCCCGCCGGAGATCGCCAAGACCCGCGTCGTGGATTACTGCGATCCGAAGCGACTGGCCGCGCTTCGCGACGGCCTCGACCGGGCGGATCTCGTCTATGCGTCGACTCCGGCGCTCGCGGAACGACTGCGTGAATACGGCGGCGGGGCCAAGGTCGTCGCCGGGACCGTCTATCGCGCGCACGACGGCGCCCTGACCGGTCCGAAACGCACCGCGACGCCCACGTTCGGCTACATGGGCACCGGAAGCCATGCGGCGGACCTGGACATGATCGCACCCGCCATCGCGGCGGTGCTCGACCGTCATCCCGAATGGCGCTTCGAGATCATGGGTTCGCTCGCGCCGCCCGCCGCTTTGGACCGGTTCGGAGATCGCGTTCGCTCGCATCCGCCCACGGCAGACTACGACGCCTTCCTGGCGCGGCTTTCGGGACTCGGCTGGTGGGCGGGGCTCGCTCCTGTCCGGGATACGCCCTTCAACACGTGCAAGGCCGATACGAAGTGGGTCGAATACACGGTCAGCGGCATTCCGACCGTCGCGTCCAGATCCAAGGTGTACGCCGACGCCTGCGCCGACGGCGCCGGCCTCCTGGCCGGGGACACGGCCGAATGGAGCCAGGCCGTGGAACACCTGTTGTCCGACGCCGCCGAGGGGGAAGCGCTGATCACCCGGGCGCGCGCCAAGCTGGCCGACATCTACAGCATGGATCGTCTCGCCGGCCAGGTCGCCGATATCCTCCACCAAGCCATTGACGAGGCGAAGACCCGCGCATGACCCAGAATTTCAACGGAGAGCGCGTACTCGTCACGGGCGGGGCGGGCTTCATCGGCTCCCGCGTCATGAAGTCGGTGCTGCGGCAGGGCGCCGAGGCGATGGCCTTCGACAATCTGCTCGCGCAGGTACATGGCGAAGTCGAGCCGTCGGACTTCGACTTTCCGCTTGTCCGGGGTGACGTGCGCGACGCGGCTGCGCTGACGCGGGTCGTCGCCGACTTTCAGCCCACGATCGTCCTGCATCTCGCCGCCGAGACCGGCACCGGCCAGTCCGCCGACGAGCCGGTGCGCTATGCCGACGTCAACGTCGGGGGGACGGCGCGGCTGATCGAGGCGCTGCGGGCGTCGGCCTCGCCGGCGCGTCGCGTGGTCCTGGCGGGCACGCGCGCCGTCTATGGCGAGGGCGCCTACGAGGAGGACGGCCGGATCGTCACGCCGCCGCCGCGCGCCTCGACCGCCATGGCCGCGGGCGACTTCGCGGTGCGCGGCGCGAACGGAGCGGCGCTCCGGGCCATGCCGACGCCCGAGACGGCCGAGGTCCGGCCGGGGTCCGTCTATGGCTCGACCAAGCTGATGCAGGAGTATCTTCTCCAGCAGACGCCGGCGCCCTGGGACCACGTCATTCTCAGGTTCCAGAACGTCTACGGAGCCGGACAATCCCTGCGGAACCCCTACACGGGCGTCCTGTCGATCTTCTGCGAACAGTCGATGCGGGGGCTCGGTCTGAACGTCTATGAGGACGGTGAAATCCATCGCGACTTCGTTCATGTCGACGATGTGGTGCGCGCGGTCCTCGCCGCGGCCCTGACTCCGTCGGCGTCAGGGGAAGTCATCAACATCGGCGCGGGGCGGACCACCGCGATCCTCGACGCCGCGCGCGCGATATCCTCGGCGTTCGAGGTGTCTCAGGCGCCGCGTGTCACGGGTGCGTTCAGGGCCGGCGACATTCGCCACGCGGTCGCCGACGTCCGAAAGGCCGAGCGGCTGCTGGGCTGGACGGCCTCGGTCTCCTTCGAAGAGGGCTTGGCCGGGTTGATCGCCTGGTCGCGCGATCATCCACCGAGCTGACGTCGCTCGACGCCCTGCATCGGACGGCCCGGGTCGATCAACCGGCCGAGGACAGCAGCTCCTCTTCACAGATGACGCCCTTGGCCTGTTCCAGTTCGCGAGACATCGAGGTCGCGGCTCTCGAAGAAGTATGGTGCTTCAGGAACACCGACATGACGTGCTTGACGCCGTCCGGAGTCACGGAGCGAAGGTCGTCGGCGAAATAGGCGCCCCGGTTGTAGGAGCCGGTGATGATCTCGTAGGACGGAAAATACTCCACGTTCCGGGTGCGTTCGAAATGATCGGCGACGGCCCGAAGGATCGATTTGCTCGCGGTCGTCGAAACGAGCACGTGTCGGGGCTCATAGGTGGCGGCCAGAGGCACCGGCGAGACCGTGAACATGACCCTGGCCTGGGGATTGACCGAGTGCAGGATGTCCAGCGCGGCGGACAGGCTCTCGACGTTCTCTTCGAAGGTGAAGTTCCTGAAGCCGTACTTCTCGTCGTCCATCTCGCCCGCCGCGACGCCCGGCGCGACCGGAAAGACGCTGCCGTCGCGCTTGTCGACCCAGGCTTCGGTCAGGCCCAGCGTGAAGACGAAGACCTCGAGCTCCCGGATGAGCCGCCGCACGTGACCCAGATGGGTCGCGCGTTCGGCCGCGACGGCTTCGGGGCTGTCGTAGCCGTCCGGCTCCACCTGGGGGCGGAACGGATCCACCCAACGTCCATCGGGACGAAGCCACGCCGTCTCGACGGGCTTGCGGCGACCCTCGGCCTCCTCGAGGAGCTGTCGCAACTGTTCGGCCGTATAGATGTTCGCGTATCGCGCGGAGAACACCCCGTACTGGCGCTCGATGCGCTCGTCGCGGGGCAGGTGCGCGCCGTCCTCGGCGACGAAATAGGTGAAGCCGCTCTCCTGGAGCGCCTTGGCGATGTGCTGCGCGAAGCAGCTGCCCGCGGTTGCGATCTTCGTCTGCCTACGGAGCTTCGTGCGGGGCTTCTCGACCGGGTCGAGGTCGCGGGGCGGCACGCCTGCGACCACGCGGTTCCAGAAGCGATTGTTCGGCAACCCCTTGTAGGGTTGTCGCGCCCGGGAGGACGAGGCGGAGCGTTTCGCGGGCGCCGAGAAAAGGCCGCTCAGTCGCTCGTCGTCCAGACGTGCGGCGACGATTCCGGCGGGATCGAGCGACGCGTAACCCTCCAGGCTCAACGCCACGAAGGCCTCGAGATCCAGGGTTTCCAGCGGGCGACCGGCCTGCCGTCCCCCGGCCGAGGGCTTGAAGACATACTCGCCCGGCACGCCGATGGCGTCGCCGATCTCGGGATAGACCGGCCAGACGACGTTGCTCGCCAGCGTGTCCGGAATGAGGAACTCGGGGTGGCGGGTCCGCGGAGTCCACGACAGTCGGTCCGTAATCAGCCGCGCGAACGTCGCCGCGACGATCGTCTTGGGATGGTTGGGCGTGTGGAACGAGCAGCCGAACTTGCGCCAGGCCAGCACCTCCTCTTCCAGATCCCAGCCCAGCTCTTCGCTCTCGGCGATCAGCATCGACTCGGCCACGCCGAGGTTGTCGAGATACCCCAACGTGCGGAAGGTGTCCGCGTTGAACATCGCGACGATGTCGCCAGCCGACGCACCGGCCTTCATTCCGGCCAGAACAATCGCCGAGTTGCAGTTGCCGAGCGGCGACTTGACGAAGTCGGCGCCATGCTGCGCGTAGATGAAGTCGGGGTGGTAGCCGGTGAAGAACAGCGTCGGGAGCTCAAGCACCTCGCAGGACGCTCCGAGCTTCTGAACCGTTTCCGCCACTTTCCGGCGCATCGCGGTCTGGACCGCGACGACCCGCGACGACCCCACCAGGGTGTCGATATCGACGGCGCCCTCGCGGATGTCGCGAGAGAAGCCGGCCGCGATCCGGAGCCCCGGATGCATCGCCGCGAGGCAATCCGCGATGAGGCGTGACTGGCAGTTGCCGATCACCACCAGGTCGTTCTGCTCGGACGTCATCGCATACCGCTACTCGTTGCCTATGGCGACAGCATGGAGGGATGGTAGGGAGTGATCAAGGTGGGTGGCGGACTATCGCAATCGTCTCCGCCCCCTATCCTGTCGGCTCGATGTCGCGGTCCGAAAAAGCCCACTGTCTGTTCGGGAGATCCAGTTGAACCTCCATTTTCTCGCCGTGAAGGGCGTCAGGGACCTCGAACTGGACGAAGGGGTCTCTCCCGCCGGGCATCGGTCGCCGGAGGCGTCCTGGCGCGGCCTGACGTTGCCGGACGGCGCGGGGTTTCGGATCCGGGGGGCGACGCGCTTCAATCCGTTCCGGCACCGGGCGGAAGAGATCGGGTGGCGGATGCGTTCGGACACGCCGGGCGCGCGCCTCGAGGTTTCCTTCCTGAAGCAGGACGCCGTCGTCGGTCAGGTGAGCCTGGACGCGGCTGACGAGCTTCGACCGGTCCGACTGCCCTGGCCCCTCATGCCGGTCGCCGGGGACTTGGACCTGGCCGTGACGGCGAAGGGCGGAGACGTATTCGTCGGCGCGCACCGGACGCTCGATCGCTCGGAACTGCTCGCCCTCTGCACCGGGCGGGGCGTCGAGCTCGGACCGGGCCCCAAGCCTCAGGTCCTTCCGGGCCCGGGGGTCGACGTGCGCTATGTCGAGCAGATGGCCCCGGCGGACTGGGTCCGCCTGTACGGCGCCAACTACAAGCACGCGTTTCAGGACCATCTCCTTCCGCACTACGTCACCGGTGAGGCGCACGCCCTGCCGGCCGAGCTGCGCGACCTCGACTTCATCTTCTCGAGCCATGTGTTCGAGCATCTGGCGAACCCCCTGGGCCATCTGCGGCTGTGGCGGGACCGGCTGCGGCCCGGCGGGCGCATCGTCATGGTGGTGCCCGACCTCGACGGCTCGAAGGACTACGGCGCGCAGCCGACCCCCCTGGCGGAGCTGCTCCTTGAGGATGAACGCGGCGGGTTCGACGTGACCGAAGCCCACTACCGCCGCTATGGCGCGTTGCGCGGCGACGTGGGCTACGGCCTGCGCCTTCAGGCCGACGGCGCGTCGATCCACGTCCACTTCTACAACAATCGCAACATGGCCGACGTGATGCGCTGGGCCGTCGAAAACCTGGGCTTCAGCGCCTTCAGCCTGCAGCACACGCCCAATCACAAGGACTTCCATGTGATTCTCGAGGCTTGACGGCCGGCCGGCTGGCGACTGAACCGATCATTTGATAGAGAGTTGCATGTGAAGAGAGGTGGAGGTGATCAGATGGACGCGCCCCTGAAGGTGATCGTCGGATATGACTCCCGCGAAGACATCGCTTGGCAGGTTTGCCGGCATTCGCTGGAGCGTCACGCGAGCCGGCCGGTTCAGGTCATCCCCCTGCGGCAACCCGTTGTCCGCGAGCTCGGCCTGTATTCGAGGGGCCTCGACGCCACCGCCTCGACCGAGTTCTCTCTGACGCGTTTCCTCACGCCGTACCTCGCGGCGACAGAGGGGCCGTCGGTGTTCGTCGATTGCGACTTTCTGTTCACGCGCGACATCCACGAGCTGATCGACTCCCTCGCGCCCGGGAAGGCGATCCACGTCGTCAAGCACGTGTATGAACCCCATCATGCCGTGAAGATGGACGGGAAGGCGCAAACGACCTACCCGCGCAAGAACTGGTCGTCCTTCATGGTGTTCAACGGCGGCCACCCGGACGTCAGGAAACTGACGCCGGCCTACGTGAACTCGGCGACGCCCGCCCAGCTGCATCGCTTCGAGTGGATCGAGGACGACGCCGACATCGGCGAGCTGGATCGGGAGTGGAACTATCTTGTGGGCGAGTATCCGACGGCCGATCGGGCGCCGGCGGCGATCCACTACACCAACGGCGGCCCGTGGTTCGACGAATGGCGGGACTGCGACTACGGTGATCTCTGGACGGCCGAGCGCGCGCTTTACGAAGCCTCCAGAAGGGGCATCGCCGCGTAGTTTGGGGCCGGGCGCGCTGGCGCGTCATTGCGGCGAGCGCTATGAGCGTCGCGCTTGAGAGTTTGAAGGGCCGCATGATTCGAACCGTTGGTCTCAGCTTGGCGATCGCCGCCGTCGGCGCATGCTCGACGCTGCCGAGGGACGGCCCCACCAATCGCGCGATCGAGACGGCGGCGGCCGAGGCGAGCACCTTCGACATCGTCGAGCTGGACTACGCCGCCAGTGAAGTGATCCGCACCTCGCCGCCCGCCGCGTTCTCGAGCCTGGCGCTGATGTCGAGCGAGGCCCCCACGGACGTGATCGAGATCGGCGACACCCTGTCGGTCTCCATCTTCGAGCCTGGCGGCGCCGTGTTCGGAGGCGGGGCCGCCGGCGCGGCCGGCGCACCGGCCGTCGCGACCCAGGCGCTTCCTCCATTGATCGTGAACCGTGACGGCACCGTCACGATCGCATTCGCCGGGCCGGTCCGCGTGGCAGGAATGACGCCACAGCAAGCCGAGCAGCAGATTCGTCGCGCCCTGACCGGTCGGCTCGTCAGTCCTCAGGTGATCGTCGCCGCGCCGGAGTCGCCGTCCAACGGCGTCACGGTGCTGGGGTCGGTCGCGTCGCCGGGGCGGGTTCCGCTCAGCCCGAACGCGCCGCTCCTGCTCGACGTCATCGCGAACGCCGGCGGTGCGTCCGGCCCGGCCGAAAACATCACCGTCACCGTGACCCGCCGAGGTCGCTCGGCGTCGGCGCCGCTCATGGCGGTCTATGCGAACGACATCGAGAATATCCGCCTCGAACGCGGCGATCTGGTGAACCTCGTCTCCCAGCCCCGGCGGTTCAGCAGTTTCGGAGCGCTGGGCGCCATCACGCTGACGGAGATGCCGACGGGCGACGTCAGCTTGACGAGCGCGCTGAGCAGCCTCGGCGGGCTGAACGACGCCGCCGCCAACGCGCGGTCCGTCCTCGTTTTCCGATTTGAAAGGCCCGAGGTCGCCGCCCGCCTGGGGGTCTCGGCGCCGGGAACCCCGCGCGGCGTTCCCGTCGTCTACCGCCTGAACCTGGCCGATCCGGAAGGCTTCTTCACGGCGAACAACTTCCTGGTTCAGTCCGAGGACGTGATCTATGTGCCGCGCGCGGACTTCGCCGAGATGCGCAAATTCTTCGAGACGGTCCAGGCCCTGACACGCATCGTCTACGATGTGCGCGTGGCCAGCGCGCTGGGCGAGGACTAGGCGAGCGGGGTGTTCAGACAGCTCTTCGGCGGGTCTGGTCGCGGGCCGGGGGCTCCGCGAGCGGAGACCGCCCCGCTGACGTCAGAGGGGTCACCGCCGACGGCGGGCCCGGCCGAGGAGCCGGAACCGCTGAACGATGACCCTGAGGCCGTCGCGGTCGAGCCCCTGGCGGTCGTCGTGGACAAGATGCGCGCGGAAGCCCTCGACGTGCTCAGGCGGGCCGGTCTGCCGACGGACGAAGGAACCTACCGCAAGCACGACGGCGTGTGGACGCACCTGGCGCAGCGACTGTCTCCCGAGGAGAAGTGGGCGCTCCTGCTCGAGAACCCGCCGGAAGCGGGCTTCACCTACGGCCGTCTGTCGGACGTCGCGCGGGACTTGGCGCGCGGCCGTCGGCCGGTGCTGGCGGCCTCGGCCGTTCTCGAGCTCGCCGAGCGGCTCCAGGCGCAACTTGAAGACGGGTCCGGCGACTGGGATCCGCGCCGCGCGGAAGCTGCGGAATCGGGCATGCATCTGGTCTTCGCGGTGAACACGCTGGCGAGGGTGACCGGGCAGCGCCTTCTGCCGCTGGACCGGGTTGATGTGGAAGACCGCTTGTTTCTGAGCAGCGCGTCGGAACAGTATCGCTGGGCGTGGGGCAGGTGGCGGGCTGAAGCCGAGGCGATACGCAAGACGCGGCCCGACCTCGACCCCCGCGGCGTCGCCGTGCGGGTCAAGCGATCCCTGGGGTTGACGGAAACCATCCCCACCATCCTGCGCAGGATCGGTTCGGGCGGCTGACCGTCGTCAGATCGAAGCACGAGGTCGCCACGGCGACGACGAGGCGACCCTCTCAAGGTGCCGCTCCACCATGTCGATATTGACGGGTCTCAGGCTCTCGAGATGCGCGTCGGTTCTTGCGATGTGCGGATTCAGCGACGGGTCGTCCGAAACCGCTCCGTCCCAAAGTCGCCGGAAGGCCAGCAGCTCGCTCTGATCGAAGGCGGCTCTCGACAATGTGTGGTTCAGCCCACGCGTCTTCGACTCGTGATGGATGGCCTCCACCTCTCCGACATAGGCCACCAGCCCGCCCGCGGACCGGACGCGCAGACAGAAGTCGATGTCGCTGTAGCCGATCGCGAAGTCTCGCGTGTTGAATCCGCCCAGGTCGTGGAAGACCCGGCTGGTGGTCGCCAGGAAGGCGCCCGTGACCGCCGCCGCGCACCGGGTGCGCTTCCAGCGCCCGTCAGGCCCCGAGGCTTCCGCCGGGGCACGGAGGCCTTCGTGCAGGACCTCCGTGGCGCCGAAGCCGAGAAGCACGCCTGCGTGCTGCAGCGTGTGGTCGGGATATAGCAACCTCACGCCCGCGGCGCCGACCCCGGGTTTCGAGAGGACGTCCAGAATAAGCTCGTCCCAGCCGGGCGTGAGCATCTCCGTGTCGTCATTGGCGAAGATCAGGCGCCCGTCGTCGACGCCCTCCACGGCCAGGTTGTTGAGACGCCCCCAGTTGAAGGGCTCGTCGATGCGCTTCACCTCGACGCCCAGTTCGGCCAGCGCGCGAAGCTCATCGAGCGTGTCGCTGGACGTTGATCCGTTGTCGATGACGACGATGCTTAGGCGAGCGCGCTCGCGGGCTCGGCCGAGCAAGGCCTCCACCGCCGTTCGCGTCATGCGACCGTGATCTCGGGTCGGGATGATCACACGGATGCGGCCCCGCCCCTTCCCGACGCGGCCGTCGCCTCTTGCGGGCGGAGTGCGGACGGGTTCGTCGGGCCGGGCCTGGTCGGCCCCGATCGGGAGCCCGCGGACGGAGCTCAGCAGGAGCGGCACATTGACGGCGCGCCCGTCTTTCAAGGCGGCGAGCGCCACCCCTCGACGCGCTTCGCCGCCGTCCAGGCCCTGGACGAGCCGCGTGACCAGATCGGTCGCGGCCCCACCTCGGACCAGCAGCAGGTCCGGGGCGGTCGGCGAGGTCTCCATATCCAGCGGGTCCGCACAGGGCCAGAAGCGCGGGTCGAAGTGGGCGACCCGACCCTGCTGGTCGATCACCGAGCGATCCGCATCGGCATAGACCACCTCGACACCATCGCGCATGGCATGGACCAGCCAGCCGACCGCTCCCGCTTCCAGTACGACCCCGGCCCCCACGCAGAGCAGCGCATGCGCTTCCGAGGTCGCGGCGTTGAGGACGGGCGGAGCGAAGCTGAGACGCGGCGTCGATGCGGCGAGGGTCGCGACCGGGTGGGTGCGAAGGGCGTCGTCGGCGAACAGGTGGATGGCCAGCGGCTCGGGAACCTGTTCGCGGACGCTTTGCAGCGTCTCCTGAAGCGCATAGGGGGAAGCGCCGACCGCATCGATCAACACCTCCAGCGGAGGCCAGGGCCCTGAACGTGGCGGCTCCGGTGCGACAAGCCGGTGGCGATAGGCGTCATAATCGGAGCGCTGTCCGACCGGCCCTGAGTCGAGCTCGCTGAGGCGATCCTGCAGGTCTTTCAGCCGCGCGCCGAGGCGCCAGGTCTCGAAGGCGTGGCTCGGGTCCGCCCCGTCCTCCCTCAGCAGCGCGCCCGCTCCGACGGCGATGACGGCGGCGCGCACCGCCGGGTCGCCCGGCTTCAATCGCCAGGCCTCCTGAAGGGCGGCCACCGCCTGCTCGACCAGCCCGAGTCCGAGCAGGGCCCGGCCCAGCTGGAGCCATGCGTCGAATGTCGGCGTCTGAGCCAGGACGTGCCGATAGATCAGGGCCGCCTCTTCGAACCGGGCGGTCTCAAGCCACATGTTCCCGAGCTGCAGCTGGATGTCGGTTCGCTCCGGCTTGAGCCGACAGAAGACCGCGAAGTGCTCGGCCGCCTCCTGATGCCGGCCCGCGTCGCGCGCGGTGTTGCCGCGGGTCAGGGCCTCGCGGGCCCTCACATCCACGGCCCTGCGATACTGGGCTTCGGAGGGCAGCCGCGGTTTGCGCAGCTCCCGAAGGAATCGCCTGAGCCTCGCCGTCATCTGACGTGCCCCGTGGCCGGCCCTGGACCGGGCGCGGCGAGCACGGTGACCCTGGGCGGCGCCAGGAGGCCCGGCCATCCGTCGTCAGCCGGATTTCGGCTCCTCAAGGGGCTCAGGAACGGGTCGCCCGCCTCGATCTCGCGGCCCCATACGCGCCTGAAGCGTTCGGTGTCGGCGCGGTGAACCATGTCTCCGCCGCTTCGGCGGGTCAGCGACTCGTGGTGCATGAGAACGGCGTGCGGATCCGTCAGCACACGATGGCCGGCGCGGCGCAGGCGCAGGCACAGATCGGTGTCGTTGAAACCCACGGCGAAGGTCTCGTCAAATCCGCCGACCGCTTCGAACGCGTCGCGGCGAACCATCATGCAGGCCCCTGTAACGGCCGACACGTCACGGGTCGCGAGTAGGGCGCATCCGGGGCCCGGGTTTCTCTCGCCGTTCAGCTTGAAGCTCTCGAACTTGAACATGTGCTCGGCCAGGTCGCCGAGTCCGACGGCGACTCCGGCGTGCTGAACGCGCCCGTCCGGATAGGTCAGCATGGCCCCGACGGCCGCGACGCCGTCGCGGGCCACCAACGAGCGCAGGCGTTCCAGCCAACCCGGCTCCAGCGCTTCGACGTCGTTGTTCAGAAACAGCAGGTAGGGAGCCGGGTCTTGACAGCTCTTCACCGCCAGATTGTTCATCGCCGCGTAGTTGAACGGACCCATCCAATCGACGACCCGCGCGTTCGGACGGAGGCTGTCGAGTAGCTCGATCGTTTCCGGCTCTCGGGACATGTGGTTGATGATCACAAGATCGATCGCGTCCTCCGGACAGGTGCGGCGAAGCGAGTCCACACATGTCCTCAGGAGGTCCGCCCGGTCCCTCGTGGGGATGATCACCAGCACCCGGCCGCCGGGGTCGGGCCAGTCGATGCGAAAGGTGTTGAAGGCCTCGCCTCGCCGCGCGACTCCGCCCTCGCCACGTCTTGCAAGATGTCGATCGAGCGCCTGTCGCGTGGCGTCGCTGACGAGGGCCTGGGAGGCGTGGCCCAGGCTGCCGCGATGTGTCCGCCATCGATAGGCCGGGAATCCCACATGGGCCACATCACGCGCCCGTTCGAGCAGGCGCAGGTTGAGGTCGACGTCGGCCGAAGCGGGCGCCCGGGCGTCAAGTCCCCCGACGGCCCTGACCAGCTCCGCACGCGCCATCACGAGATGGACGAAGTAGGGGTGGCAAAGATAATGTTCATAGGAGAATCCGCCGCGCGCGGCGATCGCGCGGACAGAGCGGATATCGTCGCGTGTGAGCAATTCGTCCGTATACACCAGGTCCACCCGCCCCTGGGCGCCGCTCAGGGCGACCTCCAGGGCCTCCGGCTCCAGGGCGTCGTCATGGTCCAGAAAGGCGATCCACTCGCCGCGAGCGGCCGCGACGCCGGTGTTGAGCGCACCGGCGTTTCCCGGCTCCTGGGTATTGCGGAGACTCCGGATGCGGAGGTCGAGGCGCTCCGACCTGGCCAGGCTTTCCACGACCTCGCGCGAACCCGAGCGGTCGTCGACCAGCAAGAGCTCCCAGTCCCCGTAGCTCTGGGCGAGCACGGAGGCCACGAGCGTCTCGAGCCATTGCGGCTCGGGATCATGCACCGGCACGAGGATCGAGACCATCGGGTCCTCGCGCGTCCGCGCTCCGGCCGAGGGCTTGGCGCGAGACAGCCATGCGGAGACATCGGCCGGGGGCGCCGCGGCGACCGGCGAACCGATCAGCCGCCCGAGACGGGTCCGGATATCGACGGTCGAGGCCGCCTCGCCGAAGACATCGTCGAGGTCGATTTCGAAGCCCAGCGCCGAGAAACCGAGCGCTTCGAGATCGGGACGGGGCCGGTCCGCCGCCACCGTCATCGCGCGCCCGTTGGCTTCGATGAGCGTGATCTCGCAGGCGTTGGCGTCGACCCAGCCGTGGACGCGGCCGAACGACACCGCTTCGATGCGGCCGGCCGGGCCTGTCTCGGGCGGAAAGGCGTCTCTGATCGCCTCGGCGGCGCGTTCGACCAGCGGCGGCGAAAAGAGCTGCGCCGCGCAGGCGGCGTCGCCGCTTTCCCTGATCGCGTGCGCCAACCGCCCGGCCGCGACCGCCGGTCGCCCCCGGACCAGATCAAGGCGCGCCATCTCAAGGGCGAATTCGGCGCCGTCGCGGAACGCCCACGCCGCCTCCTCGTACGCCCGCTCAGCGGCTTCGAAGCGGCCCGCTTCCTTCAGCGCGTGGCCCATCTGGATACGCACGGCCCCGTCGCCGGGTCTCCGCCGGAGGTATCGGGCATAGGCCTCGGCGGCGATCCGCCAGTCCCCCCGGTCGCGCGCGGCATTGGCGACCCGTCGCAGGACTGACGGCTTGGGCCTCAGCCGTCGCCAAAACTCCAGAAAGACCGGAAGGCCCATAAGGTGCTGATCGGCCTGCGAATGCCTCATTCCCGGCTAGATGCCTTAGGGACGCCCGCCACGCCAGCCTGGAAGGGCTGGTCAAGGGCGCCGCGATTGGCGATAAGCCGTCGCAACGGAGGGACGTCGTGCCGGTCAGATACCTCAAACCCCGCCGCTTCGGCGACACGCGCGGCTGGTTTTCCGAGACCTATGTTCGCGACAGGTGGGCGGCGGCGGGTGTCGATACGAGCTTCATCCAGGACAACCATTCCTTTTCCGCCGCGCCGGGGACCGTGCGCGGCATCCATTTCCAGCGGCCCCCGCACGCCCAGGCCAAGCTGGTGCGGTGCACGCGCGGGGCGGTGATGGACTATGCCGTGGATCTTCGGGCCGGCTCGCCGACGTTCGGCCGTCACGTCGGGGCCGAGCTCTCCGCCGACAACGGCCATCAGTTGTATATTCCGGTCGGGTTCGGCCACGCGTTCGTCACGCTCACGCCGGATGTGGAGATCGTCTACAAGGTGTCCGACGTCTATGCGCCCGACTGCGACGGGGGCGTCCGCTGGGACGATCCGGACATCGGCATCGACTGGCCGCTGCCGCCCCACGGGGCCACCCTGTCGGACAAGGACGCGCGCCTGCCCCGGCTGCGCGACTTCGACAGTCCGTTCGCCTATGACGGCGCGCCGTTGGAGCCGCTTGGCGAACCCATTCAGGTCTGAGGTCAGCCCATGCGCATCCTGATCACCGGCGGCGCCGGCTTCATCGGCTCGGCCCTGACGCGGCGCCTTATCCAGCACGCCGATCATGAGGTGCTGGTGTTCGACAAGCTCACCTATGCGGGCGTGCTCAGCTCGCTCGAGCCGGTGTCGACCAGCAACCGCTACGGCTTTGTCCAGGCCGACGTCTGCGACGCCGAGGCCGTGTCCGCGGCGCTGGAGGCGTTCCAGCCGGACGTGGTCGCCCACCTCGCGGCGGAAAGCCATGTCGATCGCTCGATCGACGGGCCCGGCGCCTTCATCCAGACCAATCTGGTCGGCACCTTCACCATGTTGCAGCAGGCGCTGGGGTACTGGCGTGGCCTGTCCGAGGCCCGCCGCCACGCCTTCCGTTTTCATCACATCTCGACCGATGAGGTGTTCGGCTCTCTCGGCGAGGACGGCTTCTTCACCGAGACCACCGCCTATGATCCGCGCTCGCCCTATTCGGCGTCCAAGGCGGGATCGGACCATCTGGTGCGCGCCTGGGGACACACCTACGGCCTGCCGGTCCTGGTGACCAATTGTTCGAACAACTACGGCCCCTATCATTTCCCGGAGAAGCTGATCCCCCTGATCATCATCCGCGCCCTGAAGGGCGAGCCCCTGCCGGTCTATGGCGACGGCTCGAACGTGCGCGACTGGCTCTATGTCGACGATCACGCCCGCGCGCTCCAGGCTGTGTTCGAGCGGGGCGAGCCGGGCCAGACCTACAATGTCGGCGGCGATGCGGAGCGAAAGAATCTCGACGTGGTGCGCACCATCTGTGGTCTGCTGGATCAACGGCGCCCTCGCCCCGACGGCCGCCCCTACGCCGAACAGATCACCTTCGTGACCGATCGTCCGGGCCATGACCATCGCTACGCCATCGACGCGTCCAAGCTGAAGCGCGAGCTCGGCTGGGCTCCGTCCGTCACCTTCGAGGAAGGCATCGCCCGGACCGTCGATTGGTACCTCGACAACGCCGGCTGGTGGCAGGACATCCTGGACAAGCGCTACGCCACGCAGCGGCTGGGCGTGGCCGCCGGTGGCTGAGTCCCGCGACATCCTCGTCACCGGGGCCGCGGGGCAGGTCGGACTGGCCCTGACCCGGCTGGCGTGGCCCGAGCCCTTCCGACTGGTCGCGCCGACGCGCGCCGAGCTGGACCTCTCCGACGCCTCCGGGGTCCGGCGGTTCCTTGAGGGTCGGGCCTTCGCCGCGGTCATCAATCCGGCGGCCTACACGGCCGTGGACAAGGCCGAGAGCGAGCCGGCCCAGGCCTTCGCCGTCAACGCCACCGCCCCGGCGCTCCTGGCCGAAGCGTGCCGCGCTGCGGATGTCCCGCTGGTTCATGTCTCAACCGACTATGTGTTCGACGGCGCTGCGGATCGTCCCTATCGCGAGGAGGATGCTGTCGGCCCGCTCGGGGTTTATGGGGCCTCCAAGCTGGCGGGCGAATTGGCGGTGCGCTCGATTCAGCCTCGCTCGGTCATCCTCCGCACCGCCTGGGTCGTCGGCCCTGATCGCTCGAACTTCCTCAAGACCATGCTGCGGCTCGCAGAGACCCGGGACACGCTGAACGTCGTCGCCGATCAGAGGGGTTGCCCGACCGCCGCCGCGGACATCGCGGCCGCGCTGCGGACCGTGACGCTGCGGATGATCGCGGAGCCGGAGGCCCCCTCGGGCGTGTTTCATTTCGCCGGGGCGGGCGAAACCACCTGGGCGGAGTTCGCCGAGGCCATCTTCGCCGCGAGCGCGGAGCAGGGGGGGCCGAGCGCCGAGGTCCGGCCGATCACGACGGCGGAGTATCCCACCCCCGCCAGACGGCCGGCCAACTCGCGGCTGGACTGCGGTCGCATCCTCCACGCCTATGGGATAGAGCCCCGAGACTGGCGCGCGGCGACGGCCGAGATCACCGCCGAGGTGCTGAGGGACGTGCTGAAGGAAGGCGAGACACGATGAAGGGCATCATCCTGGCCGGCGGATCGGGCACGCGGCTTCACCCCATGACGCGGGTGACGTCCAAGCAGCTGATGCCGATCTACGACAAACCGATGATCTACTATCCGCTGTCGACGCTGATGCTCGCGGGCATTCGGGAGATCCTGCTGATCTCAACTCCGCGGGACGTCCCCTCATTCCAGGATCTGCTCGGCGACGGATCCCAGTGGGGTCTGGACATCCGGTATGCGGTCCAGCCCAGCCCCGACGGCCTGGCCCAAGCCTATCACATCGGGGCCGATTTCGTGGCGGGCGGTCCGTCGGCGCTGATCCTCGGCGACAACATTTTCTACGGCCACGGCATCACCGACCTGTTCATCAGCGCGATGGCCCGGGAGCAGGGCGCCAGCGTGTTCGCCTACCACGTGGCCGACCCCGAGCGGTACGGGGTCGTGGAGTTCGACGCCGACATGCGCGCGATGTCGATCGAGGAGAAGCCCGCGCAGCCGAAGTCGAACTGGGCCGTCACGGGCCTCTACTTCTACGACGCCGATGTGGTGGACATCGCCGCCAATCTGAAGCCCTCGGCGCGCGGAGAACTGGAGATCACCGACGTCAACCGGGTTTATCTGGAGCGGGGCAAGCTGTCGGTCGAGGTCATGGGCCGGGGCTACGCCTGGCTGGACACAGGCACGCCGGACAGCCTGATCGAGGCCGCCGAGTTCGTCCGCACCCTGGAGAAGCGCCAGGGCTTCAAGATCGCCTGCCCCGAGGAGATCGCGTTCCAGAAGGGATTCATCGACGAGGCGGGCCTGAATCGTCTCATCGACCAGCTGGGCAAGAGCGGGTACGGCGCCTACCTGCGGACCATTCAACGCCCGTGAGCGGCATCGCGCGCAACACCCGCCGAGCCTTGGGCCGATTGTCCGCGGGCTCGAGCCCCCTGATCGGCCGTAATGTCCTGGTCGAGATGGACCGCTGGGAGCTCGAGGAACGGGCCCGCGCCCTCGCCGCGCCCGTCTACGTCGGGGATCGCGTCATCCTGTGCCGCGTGATGGGACGCTACAAGTTCTACGTCCGCTCGGACGACGTCGGCTTCGGCGCGCATGTCGCGCTGGACGGACTTTGGGAAAGTTGGCTGACCGTTTTCATGGCCCGTCGGATCAAGCCGGGCATGCGGGTGGTCGATGTCGGCGCCAACCACGGCTATTACACAGTGCTTTTCGCCGATCTCGCCGGTCCGGATGGGCGGGTGCTCGCGGTCGAGCCCAATCCGCGTCTCACCGAGCTTCTGAGCCGATCGCTCGCGGTGAACGGGTTCTCCGGTTGGAGCGACGTCGCCCAGATCGCCGCCGGCGACGGCGATGCGCGTCGCGTCATGCTCTACGCCCCGGCCGGCGAACCCAAGAACGCTCACATCGTCGAGACGGACAAGGGCGAGAGCGAAGAGCGCTTTTCAGTGTCGTGCGAACGCCTCGACGACCGGCTTTCGGCGTGGGACAGGGTCGATTTCATCAAGATCGACGTCGAAGGCGCCGAGGAGGCCGCGATCCGCGGTCTGATGACGACGTTGCGTCGTCACCGTCCGAACCTGCTGCTGGAGTTCAATCCCGGACGCTGCGTCGACCCGGCGGCCCTTCTGGACGCGCTCGAGAGCATCTATGGCGAAATCCGCGTCGTCGGCTTCGACTCCGAGGCGACGCCGGTCGGTCGCGGGGATCTGCTCAACCGGGACAACGCCGAGGACCGGATTCTGTATCTGGCCTAGGTTCTGTACCTGTAAACCCGTCTCCTCGGGCCTGTCCCGAGGATCCATTGCGGCCTCCGGCATGACGGTGAGGCGTTCGAAGCCCCCAAGTTCGACCCGAGAACCGTTCAGACCGGCCTAGCCATAGGCCCTCGGGACAAGCCCAAGGGTGACGGCGTGCTCGGGTCGGACCCGAGACGGACGACGTCAGGGCGTCGGAACCTGGCCCGGCGCCTGCGCCAGCCAACGAACCGTCGCCTCGTGAAAGCGAACCGATCCGGAAAAATGGCCCCGCTCCGCCCAGATGCGGATCTCGACCGCCTGGGGCTTGGACCAGCTGTGCTCAAGGGCGACCTCGTACTCGCCAGGACGGATCATGACGGTGTGCGCCCGGTGCACGTCCTCGCCCGATCCCCATTCGAACATCAACTTCGCTTCATCGTCGGGCATGACGGCGAGACGCACCACGCATTCCCACGCTCCCGCCGGCAGGGTCAGATGAGGTCCGTGCGCGAGGATGCGGGTCCGCCCGGTGAGATCGATGTCCGCGCTACCGCCCTCCGGGTCCTGGCCGCGCGTGAAGCTCATGACCTCGGGGCCCCAAACCCCGACGCGGCTCCCCAGAGGCCGTTCCAGCATGGCCACGGCCCGGCGGGCGGCCTCCGGAATCTGCGGTCGCGGTTCGACTCCGGCTTCCGGGTCGCGCCGGACGTCGCCGAGCCCCGGCACGGTAAGACACGCCGCATCCGCCTCGATGACGCGTTCCGCGACGGGGGCGATGACCTCGTAGAGGGCCAGGGCGGCCGTCGCCGACCGGGTCGCGCGTCCCGCATCCGGATTGCGGACGAGGGCGCCGGCCAGAAGGGGCTCCAGGTCGCTCGAGCCGATGACGATCCAGCGGTCGATGGTCGGGTGGAGCGCGATCTCGCTGAGGTCCCGGAAGATGACGATCGCGGGGGCGTCGCCGGCGGGCTGGGGCGCTGCGGCCTTGAACGCCCGCCACCCCACGTCCTTGGCCGCGTGCGCGAGGGCCGAGAGCCAGGCGCTCGCGAAGATCGTCGGCATGATCACCACCCCGATCTTGGGTGTCTGCGTCATGCGGCCCGCAACCAGTTGTAGATGTCCACGGCCTCGTGGATCTCGTCGAAGCTCTTGACCTTGCCGCTCTCGATGATCAGCGCACGGTCGCAGGTGCGCGTCACCATGGACATGTCGTGTGAGGCCATGATGAAGGCCCGATCCGCGCGTCGCCCGAACAGTTCGTCGCGGCACTTCTGCTGAAACCGGGCGTCGCCGACGGCGACCAGTTCGTCGATGAGATAGCAGTCGAACTCGATCGCGAGCGACAGCCCGAAGGCCAGCCTGGCCCGCATGCCGGAGGAGTAGTGCTTGACCGGCAGATAGAGCTTCTTTCCCAGCTCCGCGAAATCGTCCACGCGGGCCCGCACGTCCTTGAAGTCCCGGTTGTAGAGCCGGGCGAGAAAGCGGATGTTGTCCAGTCCGCTCAGGGTGCCTTGGAATCCTCCGCCGAAGCCGATCGGCCAGGAGGCGGTCATCCGCCAGTTCACGTCCCCGCTGGTCGGCGCGAGCGCGCCGCCGAGGATCTTGATCAAGGTGGACTTGCCCTGGCCGTTCCGCCCGAGCACAGCGAGTCGGCCGTTGCGCGCCAGGTCGAAGCTCAGGTCCTGAAAAAGCGGTTTGGCGTGGCGGCTGTAGGACTTGGTCAGGTTCACCACGCTCAGGCCGACGTCGGGGCTGAGATCCGTCATCCGATCTGTCTGTGCTCTCGCAGTCCGGCCCACACCAGCCATCCGATCGCGAAAATCAGGGACGTCGACAGGAACACCGCCAGTATGGCGCGCAGCCGTTTCGGTTCGGTGGCCTTGTCCGGCAATCCGGGGTTCACCACCCGCTCCAGATACAACTGCTGTCGGCGCGAGTCCTCGCGGGCCGTGTCGAGGGCGGTGCTGGCCGTGGCGAGCGACCGATCCGCGAGTTCGCGCTCCAGCATCAGGCTTTCGTAGACGCCGATCTTGGAGGCCAGAGAGGACTGATTGCCCGTGATCTTCGCCCGCTCGGCCGCGAGCTGGCGCTCGTAGGCCGCGATCCGCGCGTCGATGATGGCGAGCTGGGGGCTTTGCGGGGCCTGGGACTGAAGTTGCGAACGTTCAGCGCGCAAGGATGCGATGGTGCCGGCCAGTTCCGCGGTCAACGCCGACCCCTCGGTCACCGACACGGTCGGGTCCACGATGCCTTCCCGGTTTCGAAAGGCCGTCAGGCGCTGCTGGATGTCGGAGAGCCGGCGCTCCGCCTCGACCACCGTTCGCTCGGCGTCGGCCACGTTGCGCGCGGCCGCTCGCTCGTTAAGGCGATTGACCAGCGCCTCGCCGCCGTTCAGCAGCGTTTGCGCCATGCGCTGGGCGTCCTCGGGCGTGAAGGCTTCGACCCGCAGGGTGCTGATGCCGGTCGGCGTGTGGTAGCCCACGGTGATGAAACGTTGCAGCCCGCTGTAGAGACCTTCGGCGCTGTCGCCCTCCCAGAACCTGGGATGGCGTGACAGGGGGTCCACGCCGGGCCTGCTGAGCATGGCCCGAAGATCCATCTGCCGTTCGAGGTCCGCGACCGCGTCGCGCGACGTGATGTACTCGTGCAGGGCGAAGGCGTCGGTCGGCGATTGCGTCAGGCCGACGCCCTGCAAGGCGATCCCGAGACCGTTCGTCTGCGGCTGCTCCGCCGCCCTGACGACGAACCGGGCTTCGGAGACATACCGGGGCGCGGCCACCACCAGATAATAGAACGCCGTGATCAGGGTCGGGACCACGACGACGAGCACGAAGGCCAGGCGCGCCCCGCCGAGGCCCCCGAAACGCTTCCGGCTTCTGGCCGGGGCCGGGTCTTGGGCGGTCCCGGTGGGACCCAGGTAGGTGATGCGGGCGTCGGACATGGTGCGTTCTGTCTAGAGGAACTCGGGCGACGTGACCAACCGTCTCATTCGGCGTCGATGTGGCTTTTCGCCCGAGCCAGCAGGACCAGGCCGAACGCTATCAGAACGCCGCCCCAGAAGAAGGGGTACAGAGGGTCGTAGTGCGTGGCCACGAACTCTCCCAGCACGCCGGCGCGCACCATCTCGATGGTGTGGGGCATGGGTATGGCGAGGTAGATGTCGCGATAGCTCTCCGGCACCCATTCAGCCATGATGAATACGCCGGAGAACGGCAGTATCGCATAGATCATGACGGGGATGAGGCGCTGAAGGACCTCGAACTCAAGGGCGAGGGCGCTGAGCACCAGCGCGAGGCCCACCCCGAACACGAAGAGACAGAACCAGCCCCAGTAGATCAGCAGGATGTCATGCGGCAACTCCATCTGCCCGAACCACACGAGAATGGCGTAGCCGATGGCGAACGCGAAGGTGCTGCCCAGAAACTCAAGTACATATCGCGCCGAATACAGATGCAGCAGCTTGATGGTCTGGTGGTAGAGTAGTCCGGCGTTTCCGGTGATCGCCCCCATGCTGTAAGTTATGAGGTGTCGAAAAAACAGCAAGCCCATGTATCCCGTCAGAACGAACGGGGCCAGGGCCACGCCGTGGGAGTACGGGGGGCGAATGATCGACCATATGAACAAGACGCCGAAAGTAAAGATCAGGGGCTCGGCGACCAGCCACAGGAAGCCCAGCCCTCGGCGACCATAACGCGTGATGATCTCGCGCAGCATCAGGGTCCCGATGATCACGGACTGGTCGCGTAGGGCCCTGATGCTCATGGTTTCAAAAGTCCCGCTTTGGCGAGTTCTGAAGGTCGGTCCGTCGGCCCCCGTGGCGCATACGACGTTGAGCGGGTCGCCACAAGCGTCAGCGACCGCCCCGCCGCGCCGCCTCCAGATCGGCCGGGCGGCCGACGTCCAGCCAGTCCTCATGAAGCGGGAACACGCCGACGCCCCGGCCGTCGTCGGCCAGGCGCTTCAGCGCGTCGGTCATGTCGAACCGCTCGCCGGGCGGCAGGATCGTGAGCGCCGCCGGGGAAAGCGCGTAGATCCCGCAGTTCACCAGCCACTCATAGGTCGGCTTCTCGACGAGGCCGGTCATGAAGCGATCGCCGTCGGTCTCCACCACGCCGAACGCCGCCTGCATCCGCTCGCGGCGGACGCACAGGGTGGCCGCGCCCCCGTGGTCGCCGTGGAAATCCAGCAGCCCGCCGAAATCGACGCGGGTCAGCAGATCGCCGTTCATGACCAGCAACGGCTGATCGATCGGCTCGTCCAGCAGCGACAGAGCGCCCGCCGTGCCCAGCGGCTGATCCTCCCTCAGATAGCCGATCTCCACCCCGAACGCGGCGCCGTCCCCGAAGTGGTCGGTGATCACCTCGGCCAGATAGTTCACCGCCAGGCGGAAGCGGCCGAACCCCTGGGCGCGCAGCCGCTCGATGATGGTCTCGAGCAGGGGCCGCCCGCCCACCTTCAGCATCGGCTTGGGACAGGTGTGGGTCAGCGGCGCCAGCCGCACGCCGCGCCCGCCCGCCATGATGACCACCAGGTTGTCGCGCGGCCCGTGCGCCGCCGGCGCCTCGGGGAACAGGCCCACGACCCGGCCGTCCGCCGCCACGACCGGCGCGAAGGCGACGCCCCGCTCCTCCAGTCGCCGCCGGCTGACGGCGGCCGCCTCGCCCGACGCGGGAACGGTCAGGGGCGAAAGGTTGGCCACCGCACGGGCCGGATCCTCCAGCCGCACGCCGCGCAGCAGTCCCCTGCGCACGTCGCCGTCGCTGACGGTGCCGACCAGCCGCCCCTCGGCGTCCACCAGCACGATCAGCTTGTGCCGCGCCGCGTCCAGCCGGGCGATGACCTCCACCAGCGGCGCGTCGGGCGCCGCGAGATTGGCCTCCAGACCGAAGCCGGGCCGGCTCACACCGCATACTCCTCGGGACGGTACAGGTCCGCGTTCTCGCGGATGAACGCGACCGTGCGCCGAAGGCCTTCCTCCAGTGGGACGCTCGGCGACCAGCCCAGCTGGTCTCGGGCGTTGGCGGCGTCGGCGATCAGGCGCATCACCTCGCTGCCCGACGGGCGCAGGCGCTGGGCCTCCTCGACCACCTCGAAGTCAGAGCCCGTGACCGCGCGGACCTTGTCGATCAGCTCGGCGATGGAGGTCTCGACGCCCGTGCCGAGGTGGATCGTACGTCCTTCCACCCCGGGGGCCGTGGCCGCCCGCACGAAGCCCTCGACCGTATCGGCCACGAAAACGAAGTCGCGGGTGGGGCGCAGGTCGCCCAGCCGCACCGTCCGCCCCGCAAGGGCCTGGGTGATCAGGGCCGGGATCACCGCCCGCGCGCTCTGGCGCGGGCCGAAGGTGTTGAAGGGGCGCAGCGTCACGACCGGCGTCTGGAAGCTGAGGTGGAAGCTCTCCGCCAGCTTGTCCGCGCCGATCTTGCTGGCGGAGTAGGGGGACTGGCCGACCAGAGGGTGGGCCTCGGTCATCGGCGCGACCTGGGCGGTGCCGTAGACCTCGCTGGTCGAGACGTGCACGACCCGGCTCAGCCCATGCCGGCGCGCCGCCTGCAACACGTTGAGCGTGCCGACGATGTTCGTCCGGACATAGCTCTCGGGCGCCTGGTACGAATAGGGGATGGCGATCAGGGCCCCCAGGTGCAGGGCGACGTCGCAGCCCTCGACCGCGGCGTCGACGCTGTCGCGATCCGCCAGATCGCCGCGCACCACCTCGATCTCGCCTCGCACCGGGCTGCGGTCCAGCCAGCCGGCCCCGCCGTGGGAGGTGTAGCGGACGAACGCCCGGACGCTCGCGCCCAGCTCAACCAGCCGCTCGACCACATGGCTGCCGATGAAGCCGCCCGCGCCGGTCACCAGCACCTTGCGGCCCGCGAGGGGGGTCGGATCGGCGGATCGGTCGCTCATCTCGCGCGGCTCCCCAGGGCACGACGGCCGGACGAATCACTTTGCTGCCACTTTACCAGCGGCCCGGACCGCGACCATGCTGCCCCATCCTTGAGTCGGGAGGCCGCCGTGATCGGCGACAGGCGGGTCATCGCGATCGTTCCGGCGCGGGCGGGCTCAGAGGGGCTTCCCGGCAAGAACGTTCGGCCACTCGCCGGCCGGCCTATGATCGACTGGACGCTGGACGCCGCGGCCGCCTCGCAGCTGATCGACCGGGTGCTGGTCTCTACCGATGATCCTCGCGTGGCCGAGCGGGTGACCCCGCCTGCGGAGATCATCGACCGCCCGGCCGAGCTCTCGGGATCCCAGGCTTCGGTGATCGATGCGATCGCCCACGCGCTCGGCGCCGCCGACGAAGGCCCCGACTATGTCGTCCTGCTTCAGCCCACGTCGCCGCTGCGCACCGCCGCCGACATCGACGCGGCGATCCGGCTGTGCGACGAGACCGGCGCGCCCGCCGTGCTGACCGTGTCCCCGACGCTCAAGCCCGCGCGCTTCCACGGGGTGCTGGGCGACGACGGCCGCCTCACGCTCGACCCGCCGCGGGCGGGGGAGGCGGTGGTGCTGAACGGGGCGGTCTATGTGGGGCGCCCCGAACGACTGTTCGCCGACCGCACCTTCCTGACCGAGGAAACGCGGGTGCTCGTCATGCCGCCGGAGCGGGGCTGGGACATCGACACCCTCTACGACTTCGTCATCGCCGAGGCCCTGTTTCCGCACGCCCAGGCCTTCGCCGCGACGGGCATGCCCGCGATCCGCCGCTGAGGCGCGTTCGACAGCGGCGCGCGGGCGGATTATGCGGGGCGGACGCGCAACGACGAGACCCTCATGATCCTGATCACCGGCGCGGCCGGCTTCATCGGCTCGAACCTGGCGGCGGCGCTGAACGCGCGCGGGCGCGACGACCTCGTGCTGTGCGACTGGCTGGGGTCTGACGGCCGCTGGATGAACCTCAGGAAACGGATGTTCCGCGACTTCGTCTTCCCCGAGCAGCTGTTCGAGCGGATCGACGACCTGGGGATCACCGCCGTGCTGCACATGGGGGCGGACTCCTCCACCACCGCCACCGACGGCGACTGGGTGATGAAGACCAACTTCCAGTTCACGCTGCGGCTCATGGACTGGTGCGGCCGGGCCGGCGTGCCGCTGGTCTACGCCTCGTCCGCGGCGACCTACGGCGACGGGGCGAACGGCTTCGACGACGAGTTCAGCCTGGCCGCGCTCAAGCGCCTGCGCCCGCTCAACCTCTACGGCTGGAGCAAGCACCAGATCGATCTGGTCCTGGCCGAGCGGGTGGAGAAGGGGCTGCCCCTGCCGCCGCGCTGCGTCGGGCTGAAGTTCTTCAACGTCTACGGGCCGAACGAGGCCCACAAGGGCGCCATGACCTCCGTGGTGGGCAAGAACCACGCGATCGCCAGGAACGGCGGGACCGTGGAGCTGTTCAAGAGCCACCGCGCGGGCTTCGAGGACGGCGGCCAGCTGCGGGACTTCATCCATGTGGACGACGTGGTCGCGGTCGCCCTGTGGTGCCTGGAGAACGGTCCCGCCCACACGGTGCTGAACGTCGGCACGGGCCGGGCCCAGTCCTTCGCTGAGCTCACCGAGGCCCTGTTCGCCGCGGCCGGCCAGCCGGCGCGCATCCGCTACGTGCCGATGCCGGAACACCTCAGGGATCGCTACCAGTACTTCACCGAGGCGAGGATGGAGCGCCTGCGCGCCGCCGGCTACGACCGCCCCTTCATGGATGTGGCGACCGGCGTCGCGCGCTATGTCGAGGTGCTGGACGGGGACGATCCCCATGTCTGATCATCTTACGTGTCATTGGGCCGGCCGTTTCCCCTTCATCGACGCGCCGATCCTGGTGCTCGGCGACGTCATGCTGGACGGCTACGTCATCGGCGACGTGCGCCGGATCTCGCCCGAAGCCCCCGTGCCGGTGCTGCGCCACAGCCAGGACCGCGAGTCCGCCGGCGGCGCGGCGAACGTGGCGCTGAACATCGTCAGCCTGGGCGGGAAGGCGACCCTGGTCGGGCTGGTCGGCGACGACGCCGAAGGCCGGCGGCTGGCCCGGATCGCCTCGACGGCGGGCGTCGTCTGCGACCTCGTGACGGACGCCGGGCGTCCCACCATCGCCAAGACCCGCGTCATGGCCGGCGCCCACCAGATGATCCGCATCGATCGCGAGGTGCTGTCTCCGCTGTCGCCCGAGGTCGAGGATCGGCTGATCGCCCGGGCGGTCGCGGGCCTGAGGGGCGCCCGGGCCCTGGCCGTTTCCGACTACGCCAAGGGCGTGCTGAGCGACCGGGTGCTGGCCGAGGTCCTCGCCGCGGCCAAGGCGCTGGCCGTGCCGATCCTCATCGACCCCAAGCGGGCGGACTTCTCCGCCTATGCGGGCGCCGACGTGATCAAGCCCAACCGGGGCGAGTTGTCCGCCGCCACGGGCCTGCCCTGCGGCACGGACGCCGAGGCCGAGGTCGCCGCGCGGCGCGCCGGCGCGGCGACCGGCGCCGACATCCTGCTGACCCGTTCCGAACAGGGCATCGCCTACTATCCCAGGAATGGCGAGGCTCTGACCGCGCCGACCCAGGCGGCCGAAGTGTTCGACGTGTCGGGGGCCGGCGACACGGTGCTGGCGGCCTATGCGCTGGCGGTCGCCGGCGGTCTGCCCGCGGCCCAGGCCATGCGGCTGGCGAACGCGGCGGCCGGCGTCGTGGTGTCCAAGGCGGGCACGGCGGTCGTCACCCTGGACGAACTCGAGGCGGCGATGGAGCCGCTGGACCACCGGCCCGAAGCGGCCGGGCGGCTGCTGTCGTGGGACGAGGCGGCCCGCCTGCGCGACGGGTGGCGACGTCAGGGCCTGACCGTCGGTCTCACCAACGGCTGCTTCGACCTGCTCCACCCCGGGCACGTGGCCATCCTGCGCGAGGCGGCGGCGGCCTGCGATCGCCTGATCGTGGCGCTGAACACCGACGAGTCCGTCTCCCGCCTCAAGGGGCCGACCCGCCCGGTCCAGGCCGAGACGGCCCGGGCCGAGGTCGTCGGCGCGATCCGGGGCGTGGACGCGGTGGTCCTGTTCGGCGAGCCGACGCCGCTGGAGCTGATCCAGGCGCTCGTGCCGGACGTGCTCATCAAGGGCGCCGACTACACCGAGGAGCAGATCGTCGGCGGGGACGTCGTGAAGGCCGCGGGCGGCCGCATCGTCCGCGTCCCGCTGCGCGACGGACACTCCACCACGCGTCTCGTGGAGCGGAGCAAGGCCTAGATCAGTAGATCTCGAACAGCCCGGCGGCCCCCATCCCGCCGCCGACGCACATGGTGACGACGCCGTACCTGGCCCCGCGCCGCTTGCCCTCGATCAGGACATGGCCGGTCATGCGCGCGCCCGACATGCCGTAGGGGTGGCCGATCGAGATGGCGCCGCCGGACACGTTCAGCCGCTCGTCGGGGATGCCCAGCCGGTCGCGGCAGTAGATCACCTGCACCGCGAACGCCTCATTCAGCTCCCACAGGCCGATGTCGTCGACCGTCAGGCCGTGCTGCTTCAGAAGCTTCGGCACGGCGAACACCGGGCCGATGCCCATCTCGTCCGGCTCGCAGCCCGCCACCGCCATGCCGACATAGCGGCCCAGCGGCTTCAGCCCGCGCTTCTCGGCCTCCTTCGCCTCCATGATGACGCTGGCCGAGGCGCCGTCCGACAGCTGAGACGCGTTGCCGGCGGTGATGAACCGCCCTTGCTCGATCTCCTCGCCGCCGCCGAACACGGGCTTCAGCGACTGCAGGCCTTCCAGCGTCGTGTCCGGCCGGTTGCCCTCATCCTTCGAGAGCGTGACCTCCTTCAGGGAGGTCTGGCCCGTCGCCTTGTCGACCGCCTGCATGGTTGTGGTCATCGGCACGATCTCGGCGTTCAGACGCCCCTCGGCCTGGGCCTGGGCCGTGCGTTGCTGGGATTGAAGCGCGTACTCGTCCTGGCGGTCGCGGCTGATGTCGTAGCGACGCGCCACGACCTCGGCGGTCTCCAGCATCGACATATAGATGTGGGGCGACAGCTTCAGCAGCGCCTCGTCCTTCATGCGATACAGGTTCATGTGCTGGTTCTGCACCAGCGAGATCGACTCCAGCCCGCCGCCCACCGCGACCTGCTGGCCGTCGTGGATCACCTGCTTGGCGGCGGTGGCGATGGCCATCAGGCCCGAGGCGCACTGGCGATCCAGCGTCATGCCCGCCACCGTCGACGGCAGTCCCGCCGCCAGCGCGATCTGGCGCGCGACGTTGGTGCCGGTCGAGCCCTGCTGCAGGGCCGCGCCCATGACCACGTCCTCGATCTCGGCCGGATCGACGCCCGCGCGCTCCACCGCGTGCCGCACCGCGTGGGCGCCCAGCGCCTGCGCCTGGGTGTCGTTGAAGGCGCCGCGATAGGCGCGCCCGATCGGCGTGCGGGCGGTTGAGACGATGACGGCGTCACGCATGGCGGGCTCTCCCAGTTTTGGACGGCATGTAAGGCTTTGCCGTCGCGTCAGCCAAGCGGCTGGGAGGGGTCATCACGGAGATCACCGAGGATTCACCGAGAACGCCGGAGGCGCGCCGACCCTCCGTGCCCTCCGCGCCTTCTCCGTGCTCTCCGTGATGAACCTAGGCGGTTCAGCCCCTCAGCGCCGCCTGGGCCTTCTGCAGCTCGATCATGCCCTGGGCCGCGCCCATCTCGGGCACGATCTCGCCGGCCCGGTCGCTGATCTCGGCGATCCTCGCCGCCACCTGTTCCGCCGCGTCCTCGCCGACGATGCGCGTCCCTTGCGTCAGGGTGACATAGGCCCGCTCGAAGCCCCCGGCGCCGGCCGCCAGGATCATGCGCGACGGCGCGTCCTCGCTGACCAGATAGAGCAGGCCGGGCGTCACCAGCTCCGGCCCCAGCTGGTCCAGCGGCAGGGCCGCGCCCAGGTCCTCGGTCATGCGGGTGTGGGCGGTGGGCGCCAGGCAGTTCACGCGGATGTCGTTCTTGGCCCCCTCGATCGACAGGGTCTGCATCAGCCCCACCAGCGCCATCTTGGCCGCGCCGTAGTTGGACTGGCCGAAGTTGCCATAGAGCCCGGACGACGAGGTGGTCATGGCGATGCGGCCATAGTTCTGAGCCCGCATGATCTCCCACACCGCCTTGGTGCAGTTCACGGCCCCCATCAGGTGCACGTCGACCACGAAGCGGAAGTCCTCCAGATCCATCTTGGCGAAGGTCTTGTCGCGCAGCACGCCGGCGTTGTTCACCAGGATGTCGACGCGGCCCCACTTGGACATGGCGGCCTCCACCATGGCCTGAACGGCGTCGAAATCCGTCACGGAAGCGGGGTTAGCGATGGCCTCGCCGCCCAGCGCCTCGATCTCGGCCACGACTCCCTCCGCCGCGGTGGCCGAGCCGCCGGAGCCGTCGCGGGCGCCGCCCAGGTCGTTGACGACCACCCTGGCCCCCCGGCGCGCCAGCCCCAGCGCATGCTCGCGGCCCAGTCCGCCGCCTGCGCCCGTCACGATGGCCACCCGTCCGTCGAACCTCATGCCGTGTCTCCCATTGCCTGGTCGCGGCATCTAACTGCGCCGTGGAGTGTTGAAAAGGCGCCACAGCTAAGCCAATCAAGGCGAGATAAGGGAACTCGTGTGGCCCAGCGCCGTTCGGCAGGTCAGGGCGGAGGGCGTTCGCTCCCGTACACTGGTCTGTGCAGTTGAGAAAAGAGGACAACATGAAGCTGAACCTTTTGGCGGGCGTCGCGATCGCCGGCCTGATGACCGCGACGGCGGCGTCTGCGGATCCGAACGGCTGGTACGGCGCGGTTGATGCGGGCTTCCACACGATGGAAGACGGGATC